>NZ_JAALDN010000016.1 GCF_014144855.1 Dietzia maris
CGAGACGAGGCCGGCGGCGAACCGGCGGACCTCGTCGTGCAGGTGCGCCCACGTCCAGCGGGTGTCCTGGCCGGGCTGCACGTCGACGATCGCCTCGCGCTCCGGCCACGACCGGGCCGCGCGACGCAGTGCGGCGGGGGTGGTCTCGACTGGGGCGCCCTGGGCGGGAGCGGTGTCGTCGGTCGGGTTCATCGCGGACTCCTCGGTGGGGCTGCGGACTGCGGGTGATGCGGGCGCAACTCTACCAAGCAAGTGCTTGGTCAGGTCTGGTGCGTGCTCTCACCTAGTACTTCAGCGCTCCCCGGTCGACCGTGAGCTGGACGCCGGAGATCGACCGCGAACCGTCGCCGGCGAGGTAGGAGACCACCTCGGAGACCTCCTCGGGCGGCATGAAGTCGGCGAGCGTGCTCGCGCCGTCCACGCGGGCGTTCTTCAGGGGCATCGGCGAGAAGCTGTGGAGGAACGACGGGAAGCGGCCGAAGAGGTCGGCCATGCCCTCGGGGTCGATCATCGGCGTGTCCACCGAGTAGGGGTGGATCGAGTTGACGCGGATGCCGAACTCGCCCACCTCGAGTGCGAGGGCGTTGGTCAACGCCACCAGGCCGGCCTTCGAGGCCGAGTAGTGCCCGTTCCCGGGCGTCGCCTTGAGGCCCGCGGACGAGCTGACGATGATGATCGACCCGCCGTTTCCCGCCTCGATCATCGCCGGCACCGCCGCACGGATCGTCCGCCATGTGCCGCTGAGATTGACGCCGATGACCGTGTCCCAGTCGTCCTCCGGCATCTCCCACAGTCGCCCCCAGCTGAGCACGGCGGCGTTGGCGACCAGGATGTCCAACCGTCCGAAGGTGGAGATCGTGCGGGCGACGAGATCCTGCAGCGCGCCCAGGTCGCGGATGTCGAGGACGGCCGAGATCGCGCGCCGGCCGGTCTCCTCCACGAGGCGGACGGTCTCGGCCAGGTCGTCCGGCGTGGGTGCGGGATAGGTGGCGGACCCGGACACGGGCGCGCAGACGTCGACGACGACGAGGTCGGCGCCCTCCGAGGCGAGGCGGACCGCATGGGCCCGGCCCTGGGCGCGCGCGGCGCCGGTGATGAAGGCGACCTTGCCGGACAGGGGCTGAGAGGGGGAGTTCATGGGCGTCATCCAAACCGATCCCGGCGTGGGCGGAGGGCGGTTCCGGCAAACCAAGCAAGTGCTTGGTAGTGTGGGCGTATGACCGAGAGTTCGGCACCCGAGAAGTGCACGCCCGCGTCGGAGATGACCGACGACGAGTTCGCGGCGGAGTTCCGCACCTGGTTGGATGCCAACCTCGTCGGCGAGTTCGCCGAGATCAAGGGCGTCGGCGGCCCCGGTAGCGAACACGAGTTCTTCCCGCAACGCCTCGCCTGGGAGCGGCACATGGCGGCGGCGGGGTGGACCTGCGTCGGCTGGCCGGTCGAGCACGGCGGGCGCGGTGCGTCGCTGAGCCAGCAGGTGCGGTTCCACGAGGAGTACGCCAAGGCGGACGCCCCGGCGCGGGTGTCCCACCTCGGTGAGACGCTCCTCGGCCCGACCCTGATCGCCCACGGGACCCGGGAGCAGAAGGACCGCTTCCTGCCGCGGATCATCGACGTCACCGAACTGTGGGCTCAGGGGTACTCCGAGCCCGGCGCCGGGTCCGACCTGGCCAACGTCTCGACGACCGCCGAACTCGGGGATGACGGCAGGTGGCACCTCAACGGGCAGAAGGTGTGGACCTCGCTCGCGCACCTCAGTCAGTGGGTGTTCGTGGTGGCCCGCACGGAAGCGGGTACGAGCCGGCACAAGGGACTGAGCTTCCTCCTGGTCCCGCTCGACCAGCCGGGTGTGGAGATCCGCCCGATCCAGCAACTGACAGGGACCTCCGAGTTCAACGAGGTCTTCTTCGACGACGCGGTCACCGACGCCGGCATGATCGTGGGGGAGCGGGGCGACGGCTGGAAGGTGGCCATGACCTTGCTCGAGTTCGAGCGGGGGGTCTCCACCCTGGGCCAGCAGGTCGGCTTCGCCCGCGAACTCGACGAGATCGTCGCGATGGCCCGCGCGAACGGCAGCGCCGAGGTGCCCGCCGTGCGCGAGCGCATCACCCGCGCGTGGATCGGGCTCAAGGTGATCCGTGCCCACGCGCTGCGGACGCTCGCCGATCGCGACTCCTCCGGCGGCAACGCCTCCGCCGCGAAGCTGCTGTGGGCCAACTGGCACCGCGACCTCGGCGAGCTCGCGATGGAGGTGCAGGGGGCACAGTCCCTCACCGGGCCCACCCACACCTCCGAGGGAGCGCCCAACGACCTCCGCGACCCCGAGAACCTCGAGCTCGCGCAGTGGCAGCGGCTCTTCCTGTTCACCCGCTCCGACACCATCTACGGCGGATCGAACGAGATCCAGCGCAACATCATCTCCGAGCGCGTGCTCGGACTACCCCGAGAGGCAAGGCCGTCATGACCGAGCAGAAATCCCCCCTCGCCGTCGTCCCCGAGGAGACCCCCGGACACGGACTGCTCAAGGGAAAGAAGGTCGTGGTGACCGCGGCGGCCGGGACCGGGATCGGCTTCTCGGCGGCCCGACGCGCGGCGCTCGAGGGCGCCGACGTCCTGGTCTCCGACTTCCACGAACGCCGCATGAACGAGGCCCGCGACGCGCTCGCCGCCGAGTTCCCGGACCAGCAGATCGAGTCGCTGACCTGCAACGTCCAGTCGACCGCCGACGTCGACGCACTGATCGCCGGTGCCGCGGAGAAGCTGGGCCGGATCGACGTGCTCATCAACAACGCCGGACTCGGCGGCGAGACCGAACTCGTCGACATGACCGACGAGGACTGGGACCGGGTCCTGGACATCACCCTGAACGGCACCTTCCGCGCGACGCGCGCGGCGTTGCGGTACTTCCGCGACGCGGAGCACAACGGCGTGATCGTCAACAACGCCTCCGTGCTGGGTTGGCGCGCGCAGCGGGCGCAGGCCCACTACGCCGCGGCCAAGGCCGGCGTCATGGCGCTGACCCGCTGCTCCGCCATCGAGGGTGCCGACTACGGGGTGCGGATCAACGCCATCGCCCCGTCCATCGCCCGCCACAAGTTCCTCGAGAAGTCCGCCTCCGCGGAGCTGCTCGACGACCTCGCCGCCAAGGAGGCCTTCGGGCGGGCCGCCGACGTGTGGGAGGTCGCCGCGACCATCGCCATGCTCGCCAGCGACTACACGACCTACCTCACCGGGGAGGTCGTCTCCATCTCCTCGCAGCGCGCCTGACGGGCAGCGGCATCAGGCGGTCCGGACCTTCTCCGCCTGCGCTGTGAAGAGCTCGAGGGCGGTGTCCCGGGCCTCGTCGGAGATCGGCCCGTCGGTGCCGGACGCCGTGACGGAGATGCCGAGCCCGCGGACGACGCCCGTGATCATCACGTTCGACGTCCGGATGGACTGCCCCATCATGGTCATCGAGTTGTCCTGGACCACGGCCGCGAAGTCCTCGACCCCCTCCGGGGCGTCGACCTCCAGCAGCGAGTTCTGCGCCTCGGTGATCATCTCCTCGCCCTGGAGCGGGAACGCGACCGTCATGACCGGGCAGTCCTCGATCTGCTGCGCACGCGCGGCCAGGCCGTCGGTCACCCGGGTCACGGCCACCGCGAACGAGGTGCCCCCGACCTGGCCGGCCTGGATCGCCATGGCGTCCGGCTCCGACTGCGCGCCCAGGCCGTCCTGACTGATGTCCGCGCACTGCTCCGGCTCCACGCGGACATCGGACGTGAACGCGCCGAGCGCGTCCATCCCGCCGGCGATCTCATCCGCGGGGACGGGTTGCAGCCCGACCTCCGGGGCGTCCTCGGCGGTGAGGACGAGTTGCTCGACCTTGCCGGGCGGCGGGGTCGACCCCGGATCGGCGGGCTCCGACGACACTGCGGACTCCGACGACGCTGCCGACCCCGCCGGTTCGGTCGACTCGGCCGCTGCGGTGGTGGTGGCGGTGCCGCCCTCGTCGTCGTTCCCCTCCCCGGTTGCGCACGCGCCCAGCCCCAGCGTCAGGCCGAGCACCGCCGACGCCACGAGGGCACGGGTGCGACAGGGGCGGGAGGTCAGTGCTGTGGTGGTCCGCATGCGCCGGAGTCTAGCGGCGAGGTGGGCGGGGCGGCGGCGCCCGTGCGCCGCGCCAGGTGCCCGCGTGGCAATCCGGGGGACTGCCACGCGGGCAGCCGGGGGCCTCACTAAGCTGAGTGTCGTCAACCCCCTCGACCATCGGAGATGAAGAATGATTGACCTCAGCGGCGTGCTCGGAGGGCTCGCTGACGACCTGTGGGGATCCGTGGACGGCATCGTGCCGGCCGGATCGGCCGGCAACGTCATCGGTGGCGTGCTCAAGCTGCCCGCGGCCCTCCTCTACGGTTCGTCCAACCTGTTCTGGGGCTTCGGCTCCCACGGCCCCGCCTGATCCGACCGAACGGAGAACACCATGCTCAGTGGCTCACTGCACGACCTCCACGAGACGATCGACGGATCGGTCGACGGCCTCGCCCCCTCCCTGCCGGCCGGCTCCCTCGGCGACATCGTCCACGGGGTCCTCAACATTCCCGGAACACTCATCGCGACCCTGGAGTACGTCTTCCTGGGTTTCGGTTCCTGACCCGACCGCGCGACAGTGGCCGAGCCCCCGGGGACCGTTCCGGGGGCTCGGTGGCGCGGGGGAGGACCGAACCTCTACCTAGCAAGTGCTTGGTTGGTACCCTCGGGGTATGACCAGCACGACCAGACGTGAGGAGCTCCTGTCGATCGCGGCAGGGCTCTTCGCCGAACGCGGCCTGCGTGCGACCACCGTCCGCGACATCGCCGACGCCGCGGGCATCCTCTCGGGGAGCCTCTACCACCACTTCTCGTCCAAAGAGGCGATCGTCGACGAGATCCTCCGCGGATTCCTCGACGCACTCTTCGGCGAATACCGTCGGATCGTGGAGGCCGGCCTCGGCCCGCGGGAGACCCTGGAACAGCTGGTCCGCGCCTCGTTCGAGGCCATCCACCGCGACCGCGACGAGGTCGCCATCTACCAGGACGAACTCAAGCACCTGCGCGGCAACCCGCGATTCGACTACCTCCGTGAGCGCAACACCGAGTTCCGCGAGATGTGGACCGACGTGCTCACCCGGGGGATGGAGTCCGGCGACTTCCGCGGTGACCTCGACGTGCGGCTCACCTACCGCTTCCTGCGCGACACGGTGTGGGTCGCCGTGCGGTGGTACCGGCCCGACGACGAGAACGATCACGCGGCCATCGCGGACCAATACCTCAACATCGTGCTCGACGGCCTGGCCGTCGGCTGACCTTCCCACCCCTTCCCGAGGAGACACATGACCAGCGTGACCGGCCGCGAGGCCTACGTTATCGACGCCGTCCGCACGCCCGTCGGCAAGCGCGGCGGCAGCCTGTCCGGACAGCATCCGGCCGACCTGGGCGCGCACGTCATCAAGGCGGTCGTCGAACGCACCGGTATCGACCCGGAGGTCGTCGACGACGTCATCTTCGGCTGCGTCGACACCATCGGCCCCCAGGCCGGCAACATCGCCCGCTCCGCCTGGCTCGCCGCCGGGATGCCCCTGGGCGTCCCGGGCACGACCGTCGACCGACAGTGCGGCTCCAGTCAGCAGGCCATCCACTTCGGCGCACAGGCCATCTGGTCCGGCACCCAGGACGTGATCCTGTTCGGCGGGGTGCAGAACATGAGCGCCCTGCCCATCTCGTCGGCCATGCTCGCCGGGCGCGAGTACGGATTCGACGACCCGTTCACCGGTTCCACCGGCTGGGTCGAGCGCTTCGGCTCCCAGGAGATCTCGCAGTTCAACGGCGCCCAGATGATGGCCGACAAGTGGGACATCTCCCGCCGGGAGATGGAGGAGTGGGCCCTGCAGTCCCACGCCCGCGCCCGCGCCGCGATCGCCGAGGGGCGGTTCGCAGGCGAGTACGTCCCGATGGCCGGCCTCGAGGCCGATGAGACCACCCGGGAGACCACCCTCGAGAAGATGGCCTCGCTGCCCGTGCTGGCCGAGGGCGGCTCACTCACCGCCGCCGTCGCCTCGCAGATCTGTGACGGCGCCTCCGCCGGGCTGCTCGCCTCCGCCGAGGCCGTCGAGAAGTACGGACTGACGCCGCGCGCCCGCATCCACCACCTCACCGTCCGCGGTGACGACCCGGTGATGATGCTCTCCGCGCCCATCCCGGCGACCAAGCACGCCCTGGCCAAGACCGGCCTGACGATCGACGACATCGACGTGGTGGAGATCAACGAGGCCTTCGCCCCCGTCGTCCTGGCGTGGATCAAGGAGACCGGCGCGGACCCGGCGCGCGTCAACCCCAACGGCGGCGGCATCGCGCTGGGCCACCCGCTCGGCGCCACGGGGGCCAAGCTGTTCGCGACCCTGCTGAACGAACTCGAGCGCACCGGCGGCCGATACGGCCTGCAGACCATGTGTGAGGGCGGCGGCACCGCCAACGTCACGATCATCGAGCGCCTGGACGCCTGACGGCGACGAACCCCGACGACCAGACGGGCCCCGCACCAGCCGGTGCGGGGCCCGTCTCATGCGCCGGCGGGCCGACGCGGTGAGGGGTCAGTTGGCGGCGTCGGTCTCGCCCAGCGCGGAGGACAGGACGGCCAGGTCGAGCTCGCCCTCCGCCTCGCCGCCGAGCGCGGACGAGAGGGTGTCGAGGCCGAGGCCGCCACCGGCCTCGCCGTCGGCCTCCCCGAGCATCGCGGACGCAGTGCCGAGCAGGTCACCCTCGCTGCCGGTGGCGACACTGCCCATAACGGCCTCGACCGGATCGCCGACGAGGAGGAACGGGGTGACCCCGGGCGCGTCATCGGACGAGCAGTAGGTGACCAGCGCGTAGACGTTGGAGTCGACGGTGGCGGACACGGTGGCCGAGTCCACGCCGATGTCGCCGAAGGTCCCCAGCAGAACGGCCGGGGAGCCGTTGGCCTTGAGGAGTTCCACTCCGGGGGCCTCACTGATGTTCTGCAGAGTGGCCAGGAGATTCGTGTCGGTGGCGGTCGCGAGCTGACCCGCGAGGGTGGCGGCCGTCGAGGTCGGCGCGAGAAGCGCACCGCAGGCGTCTCCGTCGATGAAGCCCCCGTCCAGCGTAAAGGTCACCGAGACGGTGTTGCCGTCGGTGGCGGTGTCGGTCGTGGTGGCCATGGCGACGCCGGCGCCGGCGACGGTCAGGGCGGTGGCCGCGCCGAGGGCGGCGGCGGTGCGGAGAGCAGTACGGGGCATGAGGGGTTCCTCCGGAGGGGATGGGACGGGCCGCGCCCGCCTGTTATGTGAACCGTCTAAGGATAAGCCAAGAGTTCGCTACACGTGGAGATTATCGAATACGGACGCCCCCACCCGTTGTGAGTACAGGGTGAGGGCGTCCGTGGTGACGGGCTTCAGCGGAGTTCGCGGAGCGCGGACAGTCGTCCGTGCGCCTGCGTCATGATGCGCTGGATCAGCTCGTCGCAGCTGGGCAGGTCGTCGATCATGCCCACGACCTGGCCGGACGCGAGCACGCCGGCCTCGGTATTACCCTCGACCAGCCCGGCCTTGAGCAGCATCGGCGTATTGGCGGCCATGACGATCTGCTGCCACGTGCGGTCGGACGAGCGCTTCATGTTGAGGCCGTCCTTGGCCAGCTGCTGCCACTTCATGCCGGTCATGGCCTTGAACTTGTTGGCGTTCTGCACGGCCGCGACCATGCCCTTGGCCGGATTGCCGGACTCGAGCGCGGTGACCAGGCCCGTGCGCAGCACCCGGTGTGGCATGCCGTCTACGCGTGTAGAGACCACGGTGTCCTGAAGGCCCTTCTCGAGGTACTGCTTCTTCACCGCGTCGGGGACCTGTGAGTCGCTGGTGAGCAGGAAGCGGGTGCCCATCGCGACGCCCGCGGCGCCGTAGGACAGCGCCGCGACCAGGCCACGACCGTCGAAGAACCCACCGCCGGCGACGACCGGGATCGAGGTGTTGCCGGCACCGCCCAGGGCGTCGATGACGCTGGGGAGGAGCAGCGTCGTGGCGACCTGGCCGGTGTGTCCACCGCCCTCACCGCCCTGCACGATCACCGCGTCCGCGCCCCAGGACGCGACCTTGACGGCGTGCTTCGCAGCGCCGATAGAGGGGACGACGACGAGACCGTTCTCCTTCAGGCGTGCGATCAGCTCCGGTTTCGGTGCGAGCGCGAACGACGCGACCTTCACCCCGTGGCGGATCATCAGCTCACACCGCTCGGCGGCGTCCTCGGCATCCGCCCGCAGGTTGACGCCAAAGGGCTTGGAGGTGAGCTTCTTGGTCCGGACGATGGCGTCCTCGAGCTCGGCGTACGTCATGGTGGCCGAGGCGATGATGCCCAGGCCTCCCGCGTTGGCCGTGGCCGCGGTCAGCTCCGGCCCGGACACCCAGCCCATGCCGGTCTGGACGATCGGGTACTCCACGCCGACGAGCCTGGTGAAGTCCGTGGCCAGGGTCGCCGCGCGCGAAGCGCTGCCGGTGCCGGCGGTGTTGTCGTCGTCGCCACTCACTTGGACTCCTCCGCAGGGACCTCACGGTTACGGAAGCCGCGCGGATCGATCACCTCGCGGATGATGCGCAGTTCCTCCGCCGACGGATCGCGGGTGACGCCCGCCTCGGCCAGGCCCGCGACCTCGAAGCCCGTGTTCTCCGCGACCTGCTCGGCCGTGACGCCCGGGTGCAGGGTCACCGCGCACATGGTGCGGCCGGGGCCGGAGAAGTCGAACACGCCCAGGTTGGTGACGATCTTCGGAATGACGTGGAAGCGGAAGGCGGGATCGCCCTCCTCATAGCGGTCGTAGCCGATGCCGCAGACGATGTCGACGGACTCGGTGAACACGCGCGTGGAGTGCTTGCCCACCCAGTAGCTGGTGGCGTGGTTGATCGAGTTGCCGGGGGCGCCGCGCAGGCCGAACATCTGGCGCGTGGGCTTCTGGATGTCCTCGCCGAACGCCGACAGGTTCTGGTTGCCGTACTTGTCGATCTGGTTGGCGCCCATCACCACGTGGCGGGTGCCGGCCTGCAGTACGTCGAAGACGCGGGGGAAGGGGATGTAGCCCTCGAAGTCGATGAGCTTGCCCAGCGGCGGGGTCTGGCCGAGGAAGCGGTACTCGCCGTCCGTGATGAGCAGGTCCGGCTCCGTGGTCAGGCGCGCGAGGCGGGCGCCGATCGTGGCCATCGGGGTCATGGGGGAGGCGAAGATCTCTCCGGCGCCCGCGAAGATCTCGGCGCAGGCGATGACGCAGTACTCGGCGCGGGTGATCTGGTCGGTGCTGTTCTCGCTCATCACTTGGCTCCCTTCTCGGATGCGGCGGCCTTCTCGGCGGCCACACGCTCGGTGAAGGCCGCGACAGCCTTCTGGTAGTCCTCCTCGGACCCGGACAGGAACTCGGCCGTGAAGTCGGCCCAGGCCTGATCGTCCTTCGCGGCGGTCGCGTAGTGCTTCTGGAACGCCTCGTCGCGCCCGTAGCCGCCGGCGAACGTGAAGTGCGCGCCGTTCGGGGCCTCGGACACCGAGTCGACGAACATGCGGCTGAGCAGCATGCGCTGCGGGCCGACCTCGTTCATCAGCGCATCCGCCGAGTCGACGATCTCGTCGGTCTCGAGAAGGACGGTGTCGGCGGCCATGGCGTACAGGTCGTCGAAGTAGCCATCCGCGCCGGTGAACGCGGCGTTGCCGTGCTTGTCGGCCTTGTCCAGGTGGATGAGCGCGGCGTCCATCTTCAGCGCTGGCATCGCCAGGAGGGTCTCAGTCTTGCCCTCGAAGTCGTACGGCGAGTCGACCGTCTTGAGCTCGTCGCCCCAGAAGCGGAACACGTCCGAGCCCAGGCCGGCGCGGGTGGGCAGGAACGGCAGGCGCTGTGCGGCGGCGGTCAGCCCGGCGCGGACCATGCCCTCGTCCATCTCGCGGGAGATGATCGAGCCCTCGGTGCGGCGACGCGCGAACCACGGGTCGTAGAACGGCGCCGAGTCCAGCGTGACGAAACCGTAGTAGGCCTTGGAGACCTTGCCCGCCGAGCACAGCAGGCCCAGGTCCGGGCCGCCGTAGGTGATGACGGTGAGGTCGGTGAGATCCTCACGGCGCAGGATCGCGCGCACCAGGGCCATCGGCTTACGCCGCGAGCCCCAGCCGCCGATCCCGATGGTCATGCCGCTCTCGAGGCGCGAAACCGCCTCGTCCAGGCTCTGGCGCTTGTCGCGCGGGGTGGGAGTGCTGGTCACTTGGTGTCGCCCGCCTTCTCAGATCGCTTATCTAGATTCTTTCCGGTCTTCACGAACTCGTCCCGGTGCTCATCGGCCACGCCGGCCAGGTTGAGCTCGAAGGTGAAGCCCTGCTCCATGCGGTACGAGGACTTCACGTCGACCGGGTCGATGTGGTTGATGGCTTCCTTGGCCGCCCGGATCACCCGGGTGTCCTTGGCGGCGATCGACTCCGCCAGGTCCCGCGCCGCGGCGTCGAGCTGATCGCGGGGGACCACGTCGTACACCGTTCCCCAGTTGTGCAGCTGCTGGGCGGTGACGTTGCGGGAGGTGAAGTACAGCGTCCGCATCATGTGCGGCGGCACCATGCGCGCCAGGTGCGTGGCCGCGCCGAGCGCCCCACGGTCCACCTCGGGCAGGCCGAACACCGCGTCGTCCGAGGCGACGATGCAGTCCGCGTTGCCGACCAGTCCGATGCCGCCGCCCACGCAGAAGCCGTTCACCACGGCGATCACGGGGACCGCGCACTCGTACACGGCGTTGAAGGCCACGTAGCAGCCGCGGTTGGCGGCCAGCAGGTGGTCGAAGCCCTCGAAGTCCTGCATCTCCTTGATGTCCACGCCGGCGTTGAACCCGCGGCCCTCGGCCCGAAGGATCACGACGTGGACCTCGGGGTCCCGGCCGGCGGCGAGGATCTGTTCGCCGAGTTCGAACCAGCCCGCGGACGGGATGGCGTTGACGGGGGGATAGTCGACGGTGACGGTCGCGATACCGTCTGCGCCCTTGTCGACGCTGATGCCCATGGTGCTCCCTTCGCACGCCACCGTCCGCTCGTCTCGGAACGGTCCGGTGACTAACCAAACGCTTGCTTGGTAGGCTAGCACGCATGACGAACATCGATCTTGGTCTGGCGGGCAAGGTAGTCCTCGTTACCGGAGGGGTCCGGGGCGTGGGCGCCGGAATCAGTCGCGTCTTCAGAGATGCCGGCGCCGTCGTCGTCACCTGTGCGCGGCGACCCGCGGACGACGGTTCCGATGTCGCGGACCTCGAGTTCCACTCCGCCGACCTCCGGGACCCGGAGGCGGTGCGCGCGATGGTCGACGAGATCGTCGCCAAGCACGGCCGCCTCGACGTGGTGGTCAACAACGCCGGCGGCGCCCCGTTCGCCCTCGCCGCCGACGCCAGCGCCAACTTCCACTCCAAGATCGTCGCCCTCAACCTGCTGTCCGTACTCACCGTCGCGCAGGAGGCCCACCGGGTCATGTCCGCCGATGGGCCCGACGGCCAGCTCGGCGGCGCGATCGTCAACATCTCCTCCGTCTCCGGCCACCGGCCCTCGCCCGGCACCGCCTCCTACGGCGCCGCGAAGGCCGGCATCGACTCGCTCACCCAGTCGCTGGCCGTCGAGTGGGCCCCCGCGGTGCGCGTCAACTCCGTCGTGGTGGGGCCGGTCAAGACCGAACAGGCCGAAATGCACTACGGCGACGCCGACGGGGTGGCCGCCGTCGACGCCACCATCCCCATGGGGCGCATGGCCGAGCCCGCCGACGTCGGCCGGGCCGCCGCGTTCCTCGCCTCGCCACTGGCCGCCTACATCACCGGCGCCGAGTTACTGGTCCACGGCGGCGGCGAGAAGCCCGCGTTCCTGACGGCCTCCACCGCCGAGAACAAGCACTGAGCCCGACCGGGCATCACACACCTCAACCGACTCTGCGTACCTGCACTGGTCTTGCGCACCTGCACTGTCACCACGATCAAGGAGTAATCAATGGGAATCTGCGACGGACGCGTCGTCATCGTCACCGGCGCCGGCCGCGGCATCGGCCGTGAGCACGCCCTGGCCTTTGCCGCCGAGGGTGCCAAGGTCGTCGTCAACGACCTCGGCGCCGGCATCGACGGCCAGGACGTGGGGGAGCACCCCGCCGAGCAGGTCGTCGCCGAGATCAAGGCCGCCGGCGGTGAGGCCGTGATCAACGGCAACGACATCTCCTCGTGGGACGGCGCGCGCGAGCTCGTCCAGCAGGCCATCGACACCTTCGGCGGCCTCGACGTGCTGGTCAACAACGCGGGCTTCCTGCGCGACAAGATGCTCGTCGGCATGTCCGAGGAGGAGTGGGACAAGGTCACCACCGTGCACCTCAAGGGCCACTACGCACCGCTGCGTCATGCCGCCGAGTACTGGCGCGCCGAGTCCAAGGCCGGCCGCCCGCGCGCCGCTCGCGTCATCAACACCTCCTCGGGCGCCGGACTGTTCGGCTCGGTCGGCCAGGGCAATTACGCCACCGCCAAGGCCGGCATCGCACTGCTGACCATCCAGACCGCGGCCGAGATGAAGGGCTACGGCGTCACCGCCAACGCGATCGCCCCGTCCGCCCGCACCCGCATGACCACCTCCGCAGGTGAGGCCATGGCCGCACAGATGGCCGCGCCCGAGGACGGCTCGTTCGACGTGATGGATCCGGCCAACATCTCGCCGCTCGTCGTGTGGCTCGGCTCCGAGGAGTCCGGCGACGTCTCCGGTCGCGTCTTCGAGGTCGAGGGCGGCAAGGTCACCGTCTGCGACGGCTGGCAGCGCGCCGCGTCGCAGGACAAGGGCGCCAAGTGGGACCCGGCCGAGCTCGGCTCCGTGGTGCCGCGTCTGGTCTCCGAGTCGCCGACGCCGGTGCCGGTCTACGGCG
>NZ_JAALDN010000170.1 GCF_014144855.1 Dietzia maris
GCGGGCTACTGCTCGCGCTGGGATTCCTGTTCGCCGGGTACGACGTCGCGTTCGTGTGGGAAGAGCTCGCCACCGGGTTCTCACTCACCGACCTGCCCGGGGAGGTGTGGTACCTCGACGGCGAGATCGTGTCCGCCGGGACCGCCGGGGCCGAAGCCCTCACCCACTCCGGGCTGCGGCTCTACATGGGAGCCGTGCTGTTCGCGATCGGCCAGGCCGCGATGGGCTTCATGATCGCCGTGCTTTCGGGCTACATCGCCTACGGCCTGGCCGACCGTCCCGGCATCGCGCCGGGCTTCGTCGGCGGTGCGCTGTCGGCGACCCTCGGTGCCGGGTTCATCGGCGCGCTCGTCACCGGCATCCTCGCCGGCTACCTCGTGCGGTGGATGACCACCTGGAAGACCCCGCGGTGGCTCGCAGGCCTCATGCCGGTGGTGCTCATCCCGCTCATCGGTTCGCTGGCGATCGGCCTGCTGATGTTCCTGCTGCTCGGCCGTCCGCTAGCCTCGTTGACCTCCGCCATGGAGTCGTGGCTGGGTGGCATGACCGGCTCCTCGGTGATCCTGCTGGGCGTCATTCTGGGACTGATGATGTGCTTCGACCTGGGCGGGCCGATCAACAAGGCGGCGTACACGTTCGCCACGGCCGGGCTGGTCGCCGACAACCCCGCAACGCTGCGGATCATGGCCGCGGTGATGGCCGCCGGCATGGTTCCGCCACTGGCGATGGGCCTGGCGACCGTCGTGCGCAAGCGCCTGTTCAGCCCGGTGGAGCAGGAGAACGGCCGCGCCGCGTTCCTGCTGGGCGCCAGCTTCATCACCGAGGGGGCGATCCCCTTCGCCGCCGCCGACCCGCTCCGCGTCATCCCGTCGATGATGGCCGGTGGCGCCGTGACCGGTGCGCTCATCATGGCGTTCTCGGTCGAGTCGTACGCGCCCCACGGCGGGCTGTTCGTGGTGTTCGCCATCAACCCGGTCTGGGGCTACCTGCTGGCAATCCTCGCCGGCACCCTCGTCGCGTGCGCGGCCGTGGTGGTCGCCAAGACCACCCGCCGCGAGCCCACCCCGGCCCCGGCTGCCGCAGCACAGCCGGTCGCGGCCTGACACCCGAGCCTGCACGATGACGGGGGAACCCCCGGCCACCGGAATACACAGAGGAGACACCATGCCCAGCACCACCGTCACCGTCGGATCGGCCGAGGGCCTCCACGCCCGCCCCGCGGGGATCATCGCCGAGGCCGCCGAGAAGTACGAGACCGACATCGAGATCGCCTACGACGACGAGGAGGCCGACGCCGCGTCCGCGATGCTCATCATGGCGCTCGGCGCCGAGAAGGGCGCCACGGTGACCGTCAGCGGAGAGGATGCCGACGCGGTGGCCGAGATCGCCGCGCTCATCGAGCAGGATCTCGACGCGGAATGACCGTCCTGGTCGTGGGATCCGGCGGGAATCTCGGCTCGCGCCTGGTACCCGCCCTGCTCGACCGCGGTCACCGCGTTCGGGCCGGCGTCACGGACGCCGGTCGTGCCGCGACGCACCCCTGGTCCGATCGCGTCGAGACCGTGCGGTGCGACGTCCTCGACCCCCCGACTCTCGCGGCGGCCCTCGACGGGGTCGACGAGGTGGTCTACCTGGTCCACCGGATGGGTGCCGGCGCCGACTTCCGCCGCGAGGACGCCGAGGGCGCGGAGGCGATGCGCCGGGCGATGGCCGCCGCCGGCACGGAGCGGTGTGTCTACGTCTCCGGATTGGCCCCCTCGGGGGACGACCGCCTGCCGCTGTCCAGGCACATGGCGTCCCGGCTCGAGGTGGAGTCGCTGCTCTCAGCCGGGCCCACGCCCGTGTTCACGCTGCGGGCCGGGGTGATCCTGGGCGCGGGCTCAACGAGTTTCGAGGTCCTCCGCACGCTCTGCGAACTGCTCCCCGTCCAGCCGGTGCCCCGGTGGATGCGGCACCGGAGGGTCGAGCCCGTCGCCGAACGGGACGTCGTGGAGGCCCTGTGCCATGCCCTGGACGGTGAGCCCCGGACCGGCCACGCGGACCTCGGCTGCGGCGAGGCCCTGACCTATCCCGCACTGCTCGCGCGCTACTCCCGCATCGCCGGGTTGCCGACGGTGCGCCTCCCCGTGCCCGGGGTGCCGTGGGACCTCGTCGCCGCCGGACTGGCACCCCTGGTGGATCAGGACGGAGCGACGGTCAGTGCGCTGATCGAGAGCCTGCAACACGACATGGTGGTCGGCGATCCCGCCGCGGGGCTGCTCCCCGGGGACTGGGAGATGACGGGGATCGACGAGGCGATCCGGGTCGCGCTCGATGACGCGGCCGGCTAGGGACGCGGCCGGCCAGGTGTGATGTCCGGGGCGGGCACCGTCGATGCGGCATCCACCACGCCGCTTAGGTAACCTCGATCACAACTGACACTCGTCAACCCGCGAGAGTCTCGAGATCGAGGCCCGAGACGACCGCCCGAGGAAACAAAGAGGTCGCGCATCATGACGTCGCGTATCGCCACCCCGCCGGTCGCCCCGGGCCGTGAAGCCCTGTTCCGCCCCCTCGAGGTGAGGTCCCTGCATCTGGCCAATCGCCTCGTCATGTCCCCCATGACCCGCATGGGGTGCCCGGACGGTCTGCCGGACGAGGTCAACCGCGACTACTACGCCGACCGCGCAGCGGGCGGAACGGGCCTCATCGTCACCGAGGGGATCGGTGTGGACCATCCGACCTCGGTCGACCACTCCGCGATCCCCCGCCTCGACGGTCCGGAGTCGGTGGCCGCGTGGCGCGTGGTCACCGACGCCGTCCACGCCGCCGACGGCCGGATCATCGCCCAGTTGTGGCACGTCGGCCCACTGTGGGGGGCCAACGCCCGCTTCGACCGGGCCCACCGCGACCGGCTGATGGAGATGCACCCCATGCGCCCGTCCGGCCGGTGGGGCACCCCGGGCGTCACCACGTATTCCGAGCGCAGCGTCGCCCGGTGGTCGCCCGAGGTACCGCCGATGACCGACGGCGACATCTCCGAGGTCATCGACGCGTTCGCCCGCTCGGCGCGCCTGGCGATGGAGGCCGGTTTCGACGGCGTGACGCTACACGGCGGCCACGGGTACCTGCTCGACGCCTTCGTGTGGGCCGACACCAACCGTCGCACCGACGACTGGGGCGGAGACCTTGCCGCGCGCAGCCGCTTCCCCGCCGCGGTGGTCGCGGCTGTCCGTGGGGCGATCGGCCCCGACGCGCCGCTGTTCTACCGCTTCTCCCAGCACACCCAGCAGGACTACACCGTCCGCAAGGCGACCACCCCCGACGAGCTGGCTGTCTACCTGGGCGCGCTCGCCGACGCGGGCGTCGACCTGCTCGACGCCTCGACCAGGCGGTTCAACGACCCGGCCTTCCCGGACCTGGGGGGCGACGACGGCGAGGTGTCCCTGGCCGGATGGGCCCGCAGGCTCACCGGACTGCCGACCGGCGCGGTGGGCGGGGTGGGGATCGGGACGTCCCTGCGCGAGCAGAAGTCGGGCAAGCCGGCCATCGCCGCCGACAACATCGATGCGGTCGTGGAGTGCATGGAGCGCGGCGAGTTCGATCTCATCTCCGTGGGCCGGCTCCACCTGGCGGACCCGTCGATCGCGCAGGTCCTGCGCGAGGCCGGGCCGCTGCCGGAGTTCGTGCGCGAGGTCCACGAGATGCCGCTGCGCTCCCCCGCCTGACCCGCCGCGCCGCGGTCGGCCGCGTGAGCTGCCGCTACCCGACCAACTCTGGCGGGCCCGCCGAACCGGGACTAGCCTTCGGCCATGACCGTCACCGATGAACTGCTCGAGGCCGCCAAGGCCTACCAGGCCGACTTCGACAAGGGCGACCTGCCCATGCCTCCCGGCCGGAAGATCGCCCTGGTGGCCTGCATGGACGCCCGCCTCAACCCGTACGGCCTGCTGGGCCTGACCGAGGGCGACGCCCACGTCATCCGCAACGCCGGCGGCGTGGTCACCGACGACGTCCTGCGCTCACTGACGATCAGTCAGCGCCTGCTCGGCACCGAGGAGATCGTCCTGATCCACCACACGGATTGCGGGATGCTCACCTTCCGCGACGACGACTTCAAGGACCAGATCCAGTCCGACACCGGCGTGCGGCCACGCTGGGCGCCGGAGTCGTTCCCGGAGCCGGAGGCCGACGTGCGCCAGTCGATCGCCCGGGTCGAGTCCGATCCGTTCCTGCTGCACAGCACCGCGGTGCGCGGCTTCGTCTACGACGTCGGCACCGGCGAGTTGCGCGAGGTCGCCCGCGGATAGCCCTAGCGCCAGATTCGGCTGATCGCGTCGCGTAGCGGGCGCACCCGGTGGCCCGCCAACCGCCGGGCGGAAGGCAGAAGTCGGCTCTTCTCCTTGGGAACCGCACGGAGAACGAGCTCGTCGGGCAGCCGGGAGGCCTCGGCCCTCGGAACGGCCGTCCCACGTTCGATCCGGTGCGGCCCGTCGACATCGGGTCTGACGTCGAAGTCGAAAATCGCGGTCGGGATGTACAGGGTCGCGCACGCGTTGGGGATGTCCACCACGCTCGACAGGTGCCCCTCCACCGGGGCGGCGCCGATGAGCAGGTAGGCCTGCTCCCGGGTGTAGCCGAAGGCGGTGAGGTAGTCGATCGCGTTCAGGCACGCCCGCTGATAGGCCAGGTACGGGTCGAGGAAGCGCTGCTTGCCCTTCTCCGTCACCGAGATGCCGCTGAAGGAGATCCAGTCGTCGTAGCGCGGGCCGCCGTCGCCGGGGACGAACACCGGGTTCTCGTGGACGCGGTAGGTGGCCATGCCGCCGGGGATCACGTCGACGTGCAGGTCGATGTAGCCGCCCATCTCGATCGCACCGCAGAAGGTGATCTCACCGTCGCCCTGCGAGAAGTGCAGGTCACCGACCGAGAGGTTGGCGCCGTCGACGAACACCGGGTAGTAGATTCGGCTGCCGGTGGTGAGGTTCTTGATGTCCTGGTTGCCGCCGTTCTCCCGGGGCGGGGCGGTCTGGGCGGCCTCCGCGGCGACGCGCGGGGCGTCGTCCTCCGCGAGGTGACCGAGCAGGGCCCCGTCGGGCAGTGGCGGAAGCGCGAGCGGCGGGACGCGGAGCGGCTTGGTCGCGACCAACGCTGCTTCTCGCGTGTTCCACTTCGCCAGCAGGTCGGCCGACGGTGCGGTGCCCATCAGGCCGGGGTGCGGAGCGCCCGTGAAGCCCACGCCGGGGATGTGGCGCGAGGTGGCGCGTCCGCCTGCGAACTCCCAGATGGCTTTGTAGGCGTCGGGGAAGTGGTGGCCCAGGAATCCGCCGCCGTTGCGTGGGGAGAAGATCCCCGTGTACCCCCAGCCCTGGCCGGCGAGGGGGCCGAGCTCGTCGGTGGAGGTGGGCCCGATGTCGACGATGTCGACGACGAGGAGGTCGCCCGGTTTCGCGCCGTCGACGGCGAACGGGCCGCTCAGCTTGTGCCCGGCGTGAAACGGCGCCCGGAGGATGTCCTCCGCCGAGTCGTCGTTACGGATCGCGCCGTCGAACCATTCCCGACAGTGCACGCGGAAGGTCTGACCGGGTCGGACCGTGGCCACGGGCGGGATCTCGGGATGCCATCGACTGTGCCCGATGAGCTCCTGGTCGTCGAACGGGCGGTTCGGGTCGAGTGGGAAGATCACGTCGGGCACCGTTACCCCCTGCGTCGCGTCGATGTGCGTCCACTTCAACCGTGACTGATCTGACAACCGACGACAACCGGACGCCGTGCACCCCGCCATCATTTACGAGCGGAGAGCGGGTCCGAGCAGATGAGGGAGGCCAGACGTCTGATTCCGACGGAACTCCTCGTCGTCGTCGCCCTTTCGCCTCTCGCGTGCTGCAGGAACGATCGCGCGGGGGTCGAGCGCGGACCGGATCGCTGTTAGCCTCGGCAGCGTCGTGACGGGCATGGCCCGGATCGACTCATGACCCCGACGAAAGGACACCCCTGACATGGGTTCAGACGCCCTCGGTTCTCTCGGTTCTCTCGCGGCGGGCTCCCTCGCCGCCCCACTCCTCGGTTCGCTCGGACTGGGATCCCTGCTCCAGGGATCCGGCAGTGACCTCGGCAGCGCGACCGACTCGCTTACCGGGCTGCTCCCCACCGACCTCCTCGGCGGCTTCTCCTGAGCCGTCCGGAAACAGAGAAGACCCCGGGACCACATCGGTCCCGGGGTCTTCTGTCGTGGGCGGGTCGGCCCGCGGAGTCAGTTCGTTCGACTACCGGGTTCGTCCGAATACATAGACGTCTTGCTGGTCTCCGGAGCGAGTACCAGCGAGATGATGGTGAGTACGCTCAGACCGACCAGGTAGTAGCCGACGTAGGCGACCGAGTAGTTCTGCACCAGCCACACCGCGACGAACGGGGTCAGCGCCGCGCCCAGGATCGCGGAGAAGTTGTACGCCACCCCCGAGCCCGTGTAGCGGGTGTGGGTGGGGAACAACTCGGGCAGCACTGCGGACATCGGCCCGAACGTCAGCCCCATGAGCGTCATGCCCACGCACAGGAAGAGCAGCATCCGCACCACGTCGAGGTCCTCGCCGGTACCCATCGCGTCCGGGTTGAGCCACCAGCCGAAGCTCAGGCCGAACAGGATGATGGCGGCGGTGACGCCGATCAGCATCCGACGGCGCCCCAGCTTGTCGGCCAGGAGGCCGGCCACCGGCACGAACGCGGCGAACAGGACGATCGCGATCACCTGGATGATCAGGAACGACCGGTACCCGTAACCGAGCCCGCCGGCGTCCGCGCCACCGATCGCGAACGACAGGACCCACGTGGTCATCAGGTAGAACAGGCCGTACGTGGCCAGCATGATGAACGTACCGAGGATGATCTCCCACCAGTTCCTGCGGAAGACCTCCGAGACCGGGGTCTTGACCCGCTCGTTGTTGGCGATCGCCCGGGCGAATACCGGCGTCTCCTCGATGCGGAGCCGCACGTAGAGACCCACGGCGACCATCACGATCGACAACAGGAACGGCAGGCGCCACCCCCACACCAGGAACGGGTCGCCCAGTTCCGCCGCGGTCGAGTCGTACGAGAACCAGATCGTGAGCAGCAGGAAGATGCCGTTGGCCAGGATGAAACCGAACGGCGCGCCGAGCTGCGGCCACATCGCGGCGAACGCGCGCTTCCCCGGTTGCGCCGTCTCGGAGGCCAGGAGCGCCGCACCCGACCACTCACCGCCGAGGCCGATGCCCTGGAAGAAGCGCAGGATCGTCAGCATCGCCGGCGCCCACAGGCCGATCTGGTGGATCGTCGGCAACAGACCGATGAGGAACGTCGCGATACCCATGGTCAGCAGCGCGCCGACCAGGGTGACCTTCCGGCCGAGACGGTCCCCGTAGTGGCCGAAGACGATGGACCCGAGCGGCCGCGCGATGAACGCCGTACCGAACGTGGCCATCGAGGCCAGCAGTGCGGTGCCCGAGTCACCGCCCGCGAAGAACAGCAGCGGGAAGACCGACACCGCGGCCGTCGCGAAGATGTAGAAGTCGTAGAACTCGATCGTGGTCCCGATGAGCGAGGCGAGGATGATCCGGCGCCGGGGCACCGGCTCGGCCGAGATCGTCTCGGGGACCGCGGTACCGGTCCCGTGCGGCCCGGTGGACCCGTCCGGCGTTGCCATGTTCCTCCTAGGACGTCTGAACGGCGAGGGCAATCTGCTGTCGACCATCGACCGTCGACCGCGACAAGGTTAGGCGGCCAGGTGATGTGGGTCACCCTGATCGATGGTGGCTGCGCACGTGGCACAGATCAGCCCGTCGATTTTCGCGATCGTCGCGCACGGTGTCCAATCCCGCCGCCATCACCGGGGCGCGCGGGGGTGGTGCGGGTGATGCGGCGCAGGCGTCGGGCAGGTGATGCCGCGTGCCGGCTCAGCGAATCCGATAGTGCGAGTAGGCGGTCTCGTTGGCGAAGACGCGGTGGGCGGCGAGCTCCAGGTCCAGCGTCGTGTCCGGGGGCAACGCGCGCAGTCCGCCGCCCACGACCCTGGGGACGACGAACAACCGGAGGTCCGCGACCATCCCGGCGCGAATCGCCGCGCCGGCCGTGGTGGGCCCGAAGATCTCGACCTCGCCCGGGGCCTCATCGACGATGCGGCGCAGAGTGTCCAGGTCGAGGCGCGGGACCAGGCGATCACGATCGGACACGAGGTCGTCGGCGGTCAGTGTCGAGGAGACCAGGGTGCGCGGTATCGCCTTCCACCGCTCCGCGAACTCGTGCTCGTCCGGGCTCCACGAATCGTCCTCGGGCGGGGACTGCCAGTACTCCATCAGCTCGTACGTTCGCCGACCGAGCACCTCGTGGACGACCGGCCCCAGGCGTTCCACGTGGAACCGGAACACCTCGCCGCTCGGGGCCGACCAGTTGAAGTCGCCACTCGCGTCCGCGGCGTACCCGTCGACGGAGACGGTCACGGTGTAGGTCAGCGTGCCCATGGCGGTCCTCCAGCCCATTCACGTGATACGGGCAGTCGTGATGTGGGCAGTGTAGTGCCGTGTGCAGGTCCCAGCCTGAGCGTTTGCCGCGATTCGGCGGCCGGGTCCCGCACCGGCACCGCGTCAGTCGGGCACCGCGCGGTCGGCGTCCCGGCGATCCCGCTCCTGCGCCTCGGCGATGGCCTGACGCGCGTAGACCCACCGGGCGGTGGAGTTCAGGTGCGACCGGTGGTCACCGATGTGCAGTCCCCAGGACAGCAGGGTGATGACGCGGTTCCTGAAGCCGATGAGGAAGGCCAGGTGCACCACCAGCCACAGGACCCAGGCGAGGAAGCCGTGGAGTTCGAGCGGCCCGATCTTGGCCACCGCGCTGTAGCGCGACACCGTCGCCATCGACCCCTTGTCGAAGTACTTGAACGGCGGGCGCTCGGACGGTGACCGTCCCCCCTCGACCTCGCGGACGAGTTGCTTGGCCACGTACTTGCCGCCCTGGATTGCGACGGGGGACACGCCCGGCAGGTTGTCGAGGCTGATCATGTCGCCGATCACGAAGATCTCCGGGTGTCCGGGCAACGAGAGATCGGAGTTCACCAGGACGCGGCCCGCCCGGTCCACCTCGGCACTGGTCTGGTCTGCGAGCATCTGGCCCAGTGGGCTGGCCTGGACGCCGGCCGACCAGATCTTGCAGGTCGTGTCGATCCTGCGGAGCGATCCGTCCGGGTCCTTGACCTCGATCCCGTTGTAGTCCACATCGGTCACCATGGCGTTGAGCTGGATCTCCACACCCAACTGCTCCAACCGCCTGCGGGCGGCGTTGCCGAGACTGGCGCCGAAGGGCGGCAGCACGGCGGGGGCGGCGTCGATCAGGATGATGCGGGCCCGACCCGGGTCGATCCGGCGGAAACTGTTCTTCAACGTGCGCTGCGCCAGCTCCGCGATCTGTCCGGCCATCTCCACGCCCGTGGGGCCGGCACCCACCACCACGAAGGTGAGGAGGCGGCGACGTTCTGCCTCGTCCTCGGTCACCTCGGCCTGCTCGAAGCAGCCCATGATCCTGCTCCGCAGCTCCAGGGCGTCGTCGATGGACTTCATTCCGGGAGCCCAGCGCTCGAAGTGATCGTTCCCGAAGTAGGACTGGTTGGCGCCGGCGGCGACGATGAGGCTGTCATACTCGAGCTCGAAGTCCACGTGCCCGGCGGTCGCATGGACGGTCCGTGCGCCCACGTCGATCCGGTCCACCTCGCCGAGGGCGACGGTGGCGTTCTGCTGGTCGCGGAGTACCAACCGGGTGGATGGTGCGATCTCCCCGACGGACAGGATCCCGGTTGCCACCTGGTACAGCAGGGGCTGGAAGAGATGGTGGCCGGTCCTGGCGACCAGGGTGACGTCCACGTCCGCCTTGTCGAGGGCGCGGGCGGCGGCGAGTCCTCCGAAACCCGACCCGATGATGACGACGCGGTGGCGTCGACCCGCCGGGGCATGAGCATCCGTCACCGGATGAGAGTTCATGGTCATGGCGCCTCCTCGACCCACTACTGTCCGGGTTCCGAGCCCCGCGGGGCCCACTCCCGCCGATCCTAGACCGCCCGAACGGACCGGGGTCGCAAGCAGCCAAACCGTGCTGAGCCGGACTCAGACCCATTCCGCGAGCGTCGGCGCGTACCGGCGGAGCACGCGGGTCACCAGCAGCAGGACCACCACGACGATCCCGACCCACAGCACGGTCAGACACCAACCCGCGAGGACGTCGCTGGGGAAATGGACCCCCAGATAGACGCGGGACGCGCCGACCGCGAGGACGTAGAGCACCGCCGCCACGAGTGCGGCCCACCGGTACCGGGTGCTCCAGGTCAGGACGACGAGCGGAGCCGCGAGCGACATCGACCCCATCGCGTGCCCACTGGGGAAGGAGAAGGTGTTCTCCGCCGACAGGTGCTCCCAGAAATCCGGGCGTGATCGCTCGAAGACGGACTTGAGGGCGACGTTGAGCCTGGACGACCCGTACACGGCGGCCAGCACGAGGAATGCGCCCCCGACTCTGCGCACGACACACAGCAGCAGCGCGATCACGACGGATGCCACGAGCACGAACTGACCACCGAGATAGCTCGCGGTCTCCGCGGCGGCCGTGAGCCATGGCGTCGTCGCCCCGTGCACCCACATCATCACCGGTCGGTCGAGCGAGACGTTCCCGTCGTCGGAGACAGCGAAGGCCAGGCCGGCGAAGACCGCCAGGAGCACCAGGAGGACCCCGGCAGCCGTCGCCGGCGCACGCCACCCGGACGCCTCCGGGGCGGGCCGGGCGTCGCCGTCGTCGGTCTTCATCGCCCCAGCGTAGGGACACGCACGAGGAAAATCAGGAAAAACTACCGACGCCCTGTGGCGGGTTCCCGGGAACCGGCTCGGTGGCGGCTCAGGCGAGCTCGTCGATCAACCGGGCGATGATGTCGTTCATCGCCAGCAGCCCGACGAGGTCGTTGCCGCGGATCACGACCAGCCGGTTCAGGTGGTAGCGATCCATGAGGGTGGCGGCCTGGTTCACCGACAGGTCCTCGCCCACCGTGACGGCCGGTTTCACCGCGGCGTCATAGACGTTGAGCAGGTCGACGTCACCCTCCTCGGCCACGACGACACGCAGCAGTTCGTTGTAGCTCAGCAGACCGAACGCGTCGTGGGGATGCTGCCGCTCCACCACGAGACTTTTGACCCGGTTGGCGCGCATTTCGGACAGCGCCTCGCGGAGGGTGGCGTAGGGGGAGATGGTGACCACCTCGGGCACCATCACTTGTCGGACGGTCAGCATGGGGTCCTCCTGAGGGTTCCGTGTCGGAATGGGGCGGGGGCGGGCGGTTCAGGTGTCCTCCCGGCGCATGAAGTCCTCGAACTTCACCAGCTGCCGGGCGTCGATTCCGGTGAGATGCTCGACGGGCACGTTGAAGGCGATGCCCCGGGAGTTGTCCCCGTCGACCAGGATCTCGTGCAGGGCCTTGAGGATCGGGGTCGCCAGGTGCGTCCCCACGACCATCAGCAGGACGGACTGGGAGCCCTCGAAGGTCAGGCCGAAGAAGGTCTTCTTCTCCTCCCCTCCGATCCCCTTGCCCTCCATGATCGTCACCCCGGTGGCGCCGGCTCGCTGGGCGATCTCGATTGCGGTGTCCTCCAGATCAGGAGGAGCGATGACGACGACGGCCGTGAATTTCATGACGGTTCCTTCCGCAGGCGGGGGATTCTTTCCAGGACGATCGCGTACAGCAGAACGGAGATGATGGGGAAGATCGAGGCGAACGCGATCAGCCCGAACCCGTCCAGTAGTGCACTTCGGCCCTCGATCGCGCTGGCCAACCCGATTCCCAGCGCGGTGACCAGTGGCACCGTGACCTCCGAGGTGGTGACTCCGCCGAGGTCGAAGGCCAGGGCGACGATGTATTTCGGAGCCAGGGCCACCAGAGCGATCACGACCGCGTAGGAGACCATGATGTAGTAGTGCAACGGCCCGCCGGCGAGGATGCGGTACACCCCCAGGGCGATGCCGACCGCGACCCCCGAGGCGACGACCAGTCGGATGGCGGTGGCGTTGATCCCGGCCGGTGACACGTGCGCGGCCTGTCCGGCGATGGCCAGCAGCGCCGGCTCGGCCATGGTGGTGGCGAAGCCGATGAGCAGCGCGAAGAGAAGGATCAGAGCCGGCGCGTCAAGCTCGATGAGCTGCTCCGCCATCTGTGTGCCCAGCGGGAAGAGCCCCATTTTCAGGCCCACCACGAAGGCGTAGAGCCCCACGAGGACCATGACGAACCCCACTGCCACCCGAACCGGGTGGGACAGCCGGCGCCTCAGTGCGACGTACTGGAAGAACAGGACGACGATCACCATGGGAGCCACGTCGCGGACCATCTCGGCCAGGCCCACCACGTGCTCCAGCCACCAGGGGACACCGCCGGAGTGCTGCGCTCCAGGGAGCGGCTCGCCGCCGTCGCCACCGAACGTGTACACCCATATCCCGTAGAGCTGCACACCGATCATCGGCACCATCACGCACAACGCCACCAGACCGAAGCCGTCCGTCAGCGCGCTGCGTCCCCGGATCGAGTTCGCCAGCCCGATCCCGATCGCGGCGATCAGCGGCACCGTCACGACGTTGGTGGTCACGCCCCCGGAGTCGTAGGCCAGGCCCACGATCTCCGGCGGGGCCACGAACGTGGCCGCGAGGACCAGCGCATAGCCGCCGATCAGTATCCGGTGAACCGGCCAGCCCCGCAGCACGCGCAGAATTCCCAGGACCAGCACGAGGCCGACGGACACGGCGATGACCACCCGGAGCACGATCCCGTTGATCCGCCCCTCGCTGATCAGTTCCGCCTGCTCCGCCACGGCGATCAGGGCCGGTTCGGCCACGACCGCGGCGAATCCGATGAAGAAACCGAAGGTCAGCAGCAGTCCCAGGGCCCCGCGGCGCGTGAACTGGTTGGCGAGATTCTTACCCACCGGGAACACGCTGAGGTCCAGCCCCTGGAGGAACAGGGCGATGCCCACCCCCACGATCACCAGGCCGGCCACCAGCTGCAGAGGATCCTCCGGCATCCGGCGGAAGACCAGCAGCTGAAAGGCCACCACCACCGCCACGATGGGCAACAGATTCCTCAGCGCCTTGCGGAACTCCAGGGCGAAGTGGCTGAGATGCTCCATCGCGGCTGGGGTCCTCTTCCGGTGTCGGTGTCGACAGGCGGGCTGGATCCCAGTCTCCCGCAGGGCGTCGCGGGCGTGGGCGAAACCGCCGTGCCCGCCGACCGCGGGGGTGCGTCCTTCCGGGCGATCAGTGCGTGACGGCGCCGTCGACCAGGTGGACCTGCGCGTCGCACCGGGCCGCCATCGTGGCGTCGTGTGTGACGAGCATGAGCGCCACGTCGAGCTCACGCGCCGTACCGAGCAGGAGGTCCATGACGACCCCACCGGACGCGGAGTCCAGCGCACTCGTCGGTTCGTCGGCGAGCAGGAGCGACGGCCCGCTCATCAGGACGCGCGCCACGGCCACTCGCTGCCGCTGCCCGCCGGACAGCGCCCCGACCGACCGGTCCGCGGCGTCACCCAGTCCCACCACGCCGAGCAGTTCGTCCGCGCGCTCGCGGGCGTGG
>NZ_JAALDN010000171.1 GCF_014144855.1 Dietzia maris
GCTCCCGACCGCTTCGCCCGCGGGTGAGCCCCGGGTGCCGGGCGCCGTGGGGCCACCGCACCGACGTCGCCGGGCACCCCGCGCAGGCGACTACGGTGGAGACGTACAGCCGCGACCCGGAACTAGGAGGGCCCATGATCGTCACGGTGAACGGGGAGGACCGCACCCTGGCCGACGGCGCGACCGTCCGCGCACTCGTCACCGAGCTGGACCTGCCCGACGAGGGCGTCGCCATCGCCGTCGACGGCGTGGTGGTGCCCAGCTCGGGCTGGGACGACGCCCCGCTCGGTGCGGGCGCGGAGATCGACGTCCTCACGGCGGTCCAGGGTGGCTGACCCGACCGCGACCCCGGTTCACGGCGTCGCAGGGCCGTCCGCGTACCCGTCCGACGTTGCCGCGGTGCTGGACTCACCCCTGGTGATCGCGGGCGAGGAGATCTCCTCGCGGCTCATCACGGGCACCGGCGGCGCCGGTAACCAGGAGGTCCTGCGCGAGGCGCTGATCGCCTCGGGGACCGCGTTGACCACCGTGTCGATCCGCAAGGTCGACCTGCGGCTGGGCTCAGACGGACTCGGGCTGCTCGGGATGCTGAAAGAGCTCGACATCCGCCCGCTGCCCAACACCGCCGGCTGCAGGTCCGCCACCGAGGCCGTCAAGACCGCCCGGCTCGCCCGCGAGGCGCTCGGCACCGACTGGGTGAAGCTCGAGGTGATCGCCGACGAGCGCACGCTCCTGCCCGACGGGGTGGAACTGGTAGAGGCCGCAGAAGACCTCGTCGACGACGGTTTCGTCGTCCTTCCCTACACCACCGACGACCCCGTCCTGGCCCGCCGCCTGGAGGACGTGGGCTGCGCCGCGGTCATGCCCCTGGGCGCACCGATCGGCACCGGGCTCGGGATCTGCAACCCGCACAACCTGGAGATGATCGTCGAGCGCGCCGGAGTTCCGGTGATCTGCGACGCGGGGATCGGCACCGCCTCCGACGCCGCACTTGCCATGGAACTCGGCTGCGACGGTGTCCTGCTCGCCACTGCCGTCACCCGGGCGGAGAACCCGCCGCTCATGGCCGCGGCGATGCGCGAGGCGGTCCGGGCCGGGCACGCCGCCCGCCTCGCGGGGCGGATCCCCAAACGCTTCTGG
>NZ_JAALDN010000172.1 GCF_014144855.1 Dietzia maris
GACGCGGCGACATCGGTGCGGTAGACGATGCCCACGTCGAGTTCATGGTCCGCCAGGCGGGCCGCGAGCGCGCGCGAACTCGGATCACGGGGGACCCCCGGCGGGGTGGCCACGCCCGCCACGGCCAACAGCGACTCCGCCGCGCGACCGCAGGGGACGTCCAGCTCGCACAGCCCCACCCGCAGGTCGGGCCGTTCCAGGTCGCGGAGGCCGGTGACCTGGCGCGGGTTGCCGGACGGGACCGCGACGACGACGTGGTTGCGCGCGAACACCACCGGTTCGACCGCCACTCCCGTATCGACGAGCCACTGCATGGAGCCCTCGTCCGCGGAGGCGAACACGTTGATGTCGTCGCGGGCGGGCATCCCCTCGGCGATCGTGTCGGAGCGGCCCAGTTCCAGGCTCACCCGGACCCCGGGGTGCTCGTCCTCGAAGACGTCGATCATCTCGGTGAACGCCTCGGACAGGGACGGCGAGGCGGCGACCCCGAGGGTCATGACGGGGGAGTCGGGCTCCGGCTCGGCGCACGCGACGGTTCCCGAGCACGCCAGGGCGAGAGCGAACGCGCTGACAGCCCGGCCCCGGTTCACCGATCAGCCTCCGGCGAAGGGAGGCAGCACGTCCACCTCGGAGACACCGTCGATCGAGGCGTGGGGGTCACGGGTCGTCTCCTCACCCACGAGGAACGACGACACGGTCACGATGCTGGCCAGCGGCTCACCGTGTCGCTCGCAGACCTCCCGCGCCAACTCCCCGACGGTCGTGGCCTGTGTGTGCAGCCGTTCGCGGGCGGTACCCGCGGCGTCCTCGGCGGCCGCGTAGTACCCCACGGTGATCACTCTCGGTGTCCTGCTCACGACGTCAACCCTATCCTCCGGCACTGACACGTCAACCACCTATGGCGCCCATCGACCGCCGCGGCCTGTGGAAGGCGGTGCCGCCGATGCCGTGGCCTGCCTGCTTGCCCCACATCGCGCCGCGCCAGACCTCGGCGACCTCGTGGTCCGGGGCGCCCGATCTCAGCACCCCGAGGACGTCCGTCTCGTCGTCGCTGAACAGACACGACCGCACGGTCCCCTCGGCGGTGAGGCGGGTCCGGTCGCAGGCGGCGCAGAAGTTGCGGGTGACGGTCGCGATCACCCCGACCGTTGCGGGAGCATCTCCCACGGCGCGTCCGGCGACCCGCCACATCTCGGCCGGCGCGGACGGGTCCTCGCGCCCGGCGGGAACGAGGTCGAAGCGGGTGCCGAGGGAGTCCAGCACGTCCTGCGCGGTCACCATCTCCGCGCGCGACCACGTGTTGTCGGCGTCGAGCGGCATCTCCTCGATGAACCGTAGTTGCACCCCCTCCGCCAGGGCCCATTCCAGCAGGTCGGGCGCTCCGTGCAGGGTCGCCCGCAGGGGCACCGCGTTGACCTTCACCGGGTCCAGGCCGGCCTCGACCGCGGCCCGCACTCCCCGCAGGACGGACGGCAGCCGGTCCCTGCGGGTGAGTTGGGCGAACTCGAGGCGGTTGACGGTGTCCAGGGAGATGTTGATCCGGTCCAGACCGGCCTCGACCAGCGCGCCGACCCGGTGTTCGAGCCCCACGCCGTTGGAGGTCATCGCGATCGGCAGGTCGGGGCACTCGGCCCGCGTGCCGGCGATGATGTGCTCGAGGTCGGCCCGCATAAGGGGTTCTCCCCCGGTGAAGCGGACCTCGTGCACGCCCAGCTCGCGGTGCGCCAGGGCGACCAGCCGGATCACCTCGTCAGCGGTCATCCGCGCGGCGTCCGGGATGGGCGGCAGTCCTTCCTCGGGCATGCAGTACGTGCAGCGCAGCGAGCACTTCTCGGTCAGCGAGACGCGGAGGTCGCGGGCGACGCGGCCGAAGGAGTCGACGAGCAGCGGGGTGGCGGGGCGCGTGGAGGGGCTGCGGGTGTCCGGTTCGGTCACGGCGCCCACCTCCCTCCGCGGTCGCGTGGCTCCGAGTGTAGGGGGCACCGTCCGGCGGCGTGCGACCCCCGTCCGGTCACCTATCCGCTGTGTCCCCGTCCGCGGCGCGCCCCTGGCGGGGCGGGGACGTCCGGGTTCGGACCCAGGAGCGTGAGCTCGTGGATCTCGTCGCGCTCGGCCTGGCCCCGCAGCTGCGGCGCGATCGCCCGCCCCAGGTGGTAGCCCAGGACCACCACGAGGGTGCCCAGCGCGATGCCACCAAGCTGGAAGTCGCCGGTGATAACCAGGGTGGTGTCCCCGATCGCGATCACCACACCCGCCGCCACCGGCACCAGGTTGAGCGGGTTGCCGAAGTCGACCCGGTTCTCCTTCCAGATCTTGGCGCCGAGCAGGCCGATCATGCCGTAGAGCACCACCGTGATGCCGCCGAGCACGCCGCCCGGGGTCGCGGAGATCACGGCCCCCAGCTTGGGGGAACACCCCAGCACGATCGCGGTCAGCGCGGCCACCACGTAGGCGGCCGTCGAGTACACCTTGGTCGCGGCCATCACGCCGATGTTCTCGGCGTACGTCGTCGTCGCCGATCCACCGAACGAGGTCGCCAGCACGGTTCCCGCGCCGTCCGCGGCGAGGGCCCGGCCCATCAGGCCGTCGGTCTCGGTGCGGGTGATCTCGCCGATCGCCTTGACGTGCCCGGCGTTCTCGGCGATGAGCGCGATGACGCCCGGCACCACGAGCAGTACGAACGCCAGCGAGAAGTCGGGCGCGTGGATACCCACCACGCCGGCGGCCTCGTCGGTCATCGGCGGCAGCCCGATCCACGGCGCGTCCCACACTCCCGACCAGTCCACGCGCGGGCTCTCGGGCCCGGTGACCAGGTCGAGCACCCAGGACAGGACGTAGCCGAAGACCAGGGACAGGAAGATCGCGATCCGCCCGGCGAAGCCCTTGAGTCCCACGGTCATCCCGATCAGCACGATCATCACCGCCAGCGCGACCCACTGGTCCTGCGGCCAGTACGTCTCCGCCACCACCGGCGCCAGGTTGAAGCCGAGCAGCATCACCACGGCGCCGGTCACCACCGGCGGCAGGATCGCGGTGACCACGCGGCCGCCCACGACGTGCACGATCAGGCCCACCACCAGCAGCGTCGCGCCGGCGACGAGCATGGCGCCGGTCACCTCGGCGCTGGTGCCGCCCTGCGCGCGGATGGCGGCGACCGCGCCGACGAATGCCACCGAGGTGCCGAGGTAGCTGGGGACCTGCCCCTTGACCACCGCGAGGAACAGGAGGGTGCACACGCCGGAGAAGAGGATCGCCAGCTGCGGGTTGAGCCCCATGATGATGGGGAAGACGAATGTCGCGCCGAACATCGACACCACGTGCTGGGCGCCGATCCCGATGGTCCGCGGCCAGCTCAACCGCTCCATGGGGGCGACAACCTCGCCGGGTCTGATGTTCTTGCCGTCGCCGTGTACCGACCAGAGACCCACTTCTTCCCCACTCTCGCTGCGTCCGGCCGCACTCGCGCGGACCGTAGGCACAGTACAACGCGGTTACGGTGGTTACATGACCTCCCTGCCCGACAGGCCGAGCCGCCCGTCCCCCGCCGAGTACCGCGAGCTCCTGCGTGCGCACCTGGAGCCGGTCCTCGAGCGGGCCGCCCGCAGTACGCACCTGCCGCTCGCGGCGTGCGCGGACTCGGTGCTCTCGGCGGCGTTGCGGGCGTCGGTCGACCTGCCGCTGTTCGTCAACTCGCAGATGGACGGGTACGCGGTGCGCTCCGCTGACGTGGCCGGGGCGGGACCCGACTCGCCGGCGCGGCTGACGGTGGTCGGGGCGGTGCACGCCG
>NZ_JAALDN010000173.1 GCF_014144855.1 Dietzia maris
CCACATCCGGGCCCACGAGGTGGTGCACGCCGCCATCGAGGACGCCGCCCACCGGCCGGAGCGCGTGGCCTGGACGGTCACCGCGCGGTCGGAGACCACCCGGACCCACCCTGCGCCGCCCGCGCACCTGCGGCACCCGGAGTCCGGCGAACTGCCGTCCGTCCCGGACTCGAGGCTGACCCACCGCGTCCCGCTGGACGACGCCGACTACGCCGCCAAACTGGCCGCCCTGACCGGACACGCCACCCAGCTCGAGCTGGTGCCCGGCCCCGAGGGGGAGCCCTGGTTCCTCGCCCTGACCAACGGGGTCCTGCAGTCCGTCCCCCAGGTGGAGTGGTACATCGCCCGTGACCGCGCCGAGGACGACGGCCCGTACGTCACGTGCCCGGCCGGGTCCGCGCATCTGCTCGACGGGCTGGGCGGGGAGCGACCGTGACGGCCGCGGCGCAGGGCGCGCAGGGGGCCTCCGTGGTACCGCGTGCGCGGGCGGCTTCCGTCGCCGAGTTGGGGACTGCGCTGGTGCTGCTCGCGATCGGTGCGGTGGCAAGCTGCGTGCTCGCCTCGGCGTGGCTGACCATGTATGTCGGTCTCGTGCCGGTCCCGATCAGTGTCCTCGCCGCCGGGGCGTGGTCGCTGTTCCTGGTGTGGGTCGGGTCGATGTGGTCGCAGCGGAAGATCGTGGCGGCGTTCCCCGCCCTCGTCTGGATCCTCACGTTGGTCGCGATCAATCTGGGCCCCGGGGGAGACATGCCCGTGCCGATCGGACTGCGCGGGCTCGCGCTCCTGGTGTTCGGGGGTCTGGTCCCGCTGTGGATGGCCACGCTGTGGCCGTCACCCGCGTCGGACGCCCATCGACGGTGAGACACGGCCCCCGGGCTCTCCGGTGTGGTGCCACACGTCGGTGATCCCCGGCGTCAGCGCCTCGGCGAGCGCCCACGCCTCGTCGGCGTCGATGTCGACCACCGAGTAGACGCCGTTCCCGGCCGGTGTGGCCGCGGAGACGGTCGCGACGCGCGCCGTGCGCTGGAACACCGACTGGGTGACGGTCCAGCCGATGATCCCGTCCGCCTCGAGAACGGATCGCTTGGCGGTCCACGACCCGTTCGAGGTCACCAACACCTCCGGCAGTAGCGCGTGTCCGAGCATGCGGATACGGTCCACCGACAGCACCACGAAGAACACCAGTGCGGCGGGGATGCCCCAGTGCACCCAGATGTCCGCCGACGGGCCCGAGTCGATCCGCACCAGCACGATGATCCCGGCGACGATCCAGAACGGGAGCAGGCCCCGGGTGACCCGCCGACGGGAGGCCTTCCACGGGTGCCGCCGCAGCGGGACGGTCACCGGCGTCTCGTTTCCGAGGATGCGGATCGCCACCCGACGCACGTCCGCGATCGGCGCCTGCGGCAGCAGGGTCGACGCGGTGGCGCCCTTCTTGGTGCCGGTCATGATGGGTTCCAGCCGGCCGCCGCCGAGCATCCGCAGGTAGACCGGCAGCCGCATCTCCACGCCGCGCAACCGGGCCTTGTCGAGGGCGATGTGCTTGCGCCGCAGGATGCCGTTCTGGACGTAGAGCAGCTGGCCCCGGTCGGTCAGCGCGTACTTGCCGTACCGGATGGCGTAGGTGATGATCGCCAGCACCCCGGCGACCAGCCAGATCGCGACCCCCTTGCCGACGAACGCCCAGGGTTGCCCCAGTGAATCCAGCCAGTCGATGGTCCCCTCGACCACCGCCAGGTCCATGATGCGGTCGTGCATGTCGCCCATCTGCCAGGTGATGAGCCACAGGGAGAACAGCACGCCGAACCCGATGAAGGAGAACGGCGCGAACCGCGACCAGGTGACCTTCCACCGGGCGATGTCCTCCCCGTATTTCGACCCCCACTGTTCCTCGTCCTCCACGTCGAGCGAGGGGTCCATGGCGCGTCGGTGTTTGAGGAGCTCGTCCCGCAGCGGGTCGACGAGTGTGGTGTCGATGGCGTCGAGGCGGAACCGCTCGGCGTCCGACTTCCCGGAGTCGGCCCGCCCGGTCCCCACCTCCACGATCGAGACCTTGAGGACCCGGTGGAACAGGTCGGACTCGGTGTCGACGCTCCGGATGCGCTGACGGGCGACAGTGACCACCTGTCGACTGAAGAAGCCCTTCTTCAGGATGATGTGGGTGCGGCCGACCTGATAGCTGGTCGACAGCCACCGCAGGACACCGCTGAGGATCACCAGCGAGACCACGATAATCTCGAACCAGTAGTTGCTCCGGTTGGAGCCCAACCACAGGGAGATGAGGAACAGCGGGAGCAGACGGGTCAGCATGCCCAGCGGGTACACGAGCAGCATGCGCCAGGACAGGCGCTGCCACGGGGCCTCCGGGTCGATCTTCTCCCCGATCGCGGGTTCGTCGGCCGAGAGGACCTCTTCCGCCGGTTCGGCTTCCGGAGCCGGGGCGATGCCAGCGGAGGTGACGCCCTCGTCGTCGTCGTCGTACCGGTCGTCGTCCGACCCCGCCGTCACCCCGGCCGCCGTCTCGGGCCCGGTCACGTCCCGTCCTCCGAGTCCAGGTTGGCGATCGCGATGAGGTGCTGGGCCAGCGCCTCGGCGTCGGCCAGGTTGAGCCCGCGGATCTCCACCGTGCCCTGGGCGGACGCGGTGGAGGCGTTGACGGTCGCCAGGCCGAACCACCGCTCGAACAGCGTGCGCGTCGTGTACACGGTCTGCAGACGGGCCAGCGGCGCGATGCGGAACTGGGTGGTCCACCACCCCTTGCGTGAGCACACCGCCGTGTCCGAGACGTCCCACCGGGCCACGATGTATCGCCACCACGGCGCCACGACGATGCCCATGAACGCGAACGGCACCGTCACCGCCAGCGCCACCCAGTTCCAGAACGCCATGACGTTGTCGCCCCAGAAATACCAGCCGACCTGCAGGCCCGCGAGGACCGCCCAGGACCAGATCCCCTCGATCACGAAGAGCAGCGGCGTGCGCTTCTCGATCCGGTGCCGCGGCGCGGTGACCAGCACCCGGTTGTTCGTCAGCAGTGCATCGCCGGTGTCCGGCAGTTCGCCGCCTGCGTCCCGCTCGTCGAGCGTCGGGCGCGGCGCGCGGAGCGCGTGTGCACCCCCGTCGGCTGCGGCCGGGCTGGACACCAGGGGGTCCCCGTTCGTGCGGAGGGGGACTGCGTGATCGGGCATGACGGTAAGACTAGTGGGCGGGAGGACGCGTCAGGCCCCTGACCACCCGTGGAGCGCCGACCGCTCGCCACGCACGCGAGGTGGGGCATCATCACGGGCATGGATCACGCACCGAACCCCGCCGATCCCCGGCCCACGGCGT
>NZ_JAALDN010000174.1 GCF_014144855.1 Dietzia maris
TTGCAGTGGCCACTTTAGCGGGAACACTCCATCCCCAGCATGACGAAGCCGGACCTACACGTGAACGAGACAGCGCGGATAAGTCAGACGTCGTCCTGAGCCGCGCGAGTCCTCAAGTTTCCGCTCAGCGAGTGCCGGTTGAGCGCAGACCGTAATTGGTGGTAGCACCCCAACGATAGAATCGAAGATTACGCCAGAGACGGAGAGACAAATGGTCAAGAACTTCCTTCGCAAGCTAGTTGAGCCCGAGACGCGGGCCCTCTATCACTGGAGGTGCCCCTGCGGGGCACACTCACGCGGAGGCCATCCCTCCGAGTATGACGCCGAGCGCAGAGCCGAGCGACACCAATTGGAAGCCGGGGTCGAACTCAATGCTCACCTCGCCGGGGAGCGTCACCCCATTCCCGAGGTGTACGCCACGGAAGACGTGATCGAATAGTTCGATCGTGCAGTTGTCGGAACTGACGCTGGGAAGGCGCAACACGTACCGCATTTGGTGATCGTCAATCGCGACACCTGCGTGGGGTCCGGTCCCTTGGCATGAGGTCACCGGGCCTCCCGAGCAAACGTTTCATCCATGGAAGATGATCCAGGCCGGACTGTCACGGTCGTGGGGAGAACGCTAGTTGACGTCGCCGGCTCTTGAGCTTTCCCCGCAGCGCGCTTCTTCCGCGACTAGGCGAAGGGAAGCTAAAGCCACTCTATATTTCTGTTTTCTCTGAGTGACCACACGAAACGAGTACTATTCGCCTGAGTGACTATAAGACGGTCGCCCGTGTCCAACTCGAACGAATCGTCGTCGAATCGATTGTACGTATAGGCCATCCCAGTGCTTTTCTCGATGAAATTCCACTGATTGTTCCAGTCGCCCCTGTACTCGAAGTCACTCATGTGGGCACCATACAAGCCGATGGAAGAGACGGCTACCACTTGTGTACCGTTAGGTTCCTCCGATCGACTTCCCTAGTGGTGTTCACTCCAAACTCGCGCGACACGTTCACGGGACGCCCTGACTCGCCGCGCCCCTTTCAATGCGTGGGGTGCTGCGGGCGGGTCAAACTCGGTGGCCTCCTGGATATGCCCGTGGTGGGCAGTCGGCCCGGCAAGGGGCCGACCTATCCCGGGACGTTCTGGTGAAGCGCCATCTACCAGGTTCACCTACGGGGAGGAGGCTGACTTGACATAAGGTCTGGATATCGGCGGGTGACCCAGCCTGGTCGATTGTCGTACGACCGACCAGGCCGGGCATTGATCGTTAGCTGATCGCGGACAGGAGTTCGGTGCAGGCCTGTTCGCATTTGCGGCAGGCTTCGGCGCAGACGCGACAATGCTCGTGCATGTCCTCGTGCTTCTTACACTCGGTGGCACATTCTGCGCATGCTGTCCGGCATGCCTCGAGCGTGGTCTTGACCGTGGCGAGGTTCTGCCCGGTGCGACGGCTGAGGATTTTGCCAGTGGTTGCGCAGAGATCGGCGCAGTCAAGGTTGAGGCGAATGCAGTTCCGTAGGTCTGCGACCATCTCTTCGGCCAGGCAGGCGTCAGCGCACGAGGTGCAAGTCTGGAGTGTTCCCGCTAAAGTGGCCACTGC
>NZ_JAALDN010000175.1 GCF_014144855.1 Dietzia maris
CGACGCCGAGCCGACCGCGGAGCAGACCGCGGTGCCGGACGAGGGCCTTCTCAAGTACCTCGTGTACACGAGTACGCCGACCAGGCAGATGGTGCCCGAGGACTTCGAGTCGATCCTGCGCACTGCCAGGCACCGCAATCGTCGCGTGGGGATCACCGGCATCCTGCTCTTCCGGGACAACTGCTTCATCCAGTTCCTCGAGGGCCCACCGGCCGAGATCGATGCCCTCCTGGACGACATCATCGCCGATGAGCGGCACCACCACCTCCGCGTGATCCTCACCGAGACGACCGTCGACCGCAGCTTCCCCGATTGGCGGATGGGATTCGGGACGCCCGGGGCCCACGAGCCAGCCGGCCTGCCCGACGAGCGCGACAGTTTCAACGACCTCGCCGCCGGTGCGGACGGGGGCACGGTGCGACGGGCGGCCGACGACGTGTCGACCTGGTTCAAGGCGAAGGAACACTCCGCCGCGTCCTGACCCGGCACAGCAGACGTGTAAATGAAGAGCGTCCGACGCACCCGCTACAAGCGGACTGTGCGCCGGACGCTCGTGCTCACCCCGGGTCAGATGTGACCCGGCGTGTCAGAACCAGTGTTTACGTCCACCGACCGCGCGGCCTGCCGCACCGAGGATGACGAGGATGACGCCGATCGCGATGAGCACGAGACCGATCGTCCAGAGGATGGGGATGTCCAAGAGGAATCCGAGGATCAAGAGAATCGCGCCAAGAATGATCATTTGTTCGTCCTTTCACCGTAATTTTTCGGGAACGACTGAGCGTACCCACGTCCCACAGAGTCCGCGACCGATCGCGCCCGGTCACGCCCGCGCCTCATCCCGTGCTGTCGAGCGCCTGCTGCCAGAAGTCGATCTCCAGCCGGGTGGCCGTGCGGAACACCTCGGTGAGCTCGTCGAGGCGGCGGTCGGTGAGCCCGCCGTCGGACAGCACGTCGAGCTGCTCGATCGCGGCGCCGGCGGCGGCGGTGAACTCCGCCCCCGAGTACTCGGAGATCCACTCGCCGTAGGGATGCTCGCCGTCGTGCTCGGCGAGCCGGGGCGCCAGGTGCGCGCCGATCTCGGCGTAACCGATCGTGCACGGGGCCAGCGCTACATGCAGGTCGAGCAGGTCCCCCGCCATGCCGGAGTCCAGCACGTACCGGGTGTAGGCGACGGTGGCCTGCTTCTCGGCGGCGGCCTCGAGTTCGGCGCGCGGGATTCCCCAGCGGTCGGTGAGCCGCAGGTGCAGTTCGGTCTCCGCGAGGATCGCGCCGGTCGCCCGGTGGGCGGCGGTGATGTCGGCGAGGGTGCGGCTCTTGTAGGCGGCGAGCGCGTTGGCGCGGGCGAATTGCACCAGGAAGTGGAAGTCCCGCACCAGGTAGTCCTGGAACACCGCGAGCGGCAGGGTGCCCTGCCCGAGCTCGGTGACGAACTCGTGTTCGGTATAGGCCTCCCACTCTGGACGGCAGCGGTCTTTCAGGGTCTCGAACAGGGTCACTCGGCTCTCCCGTCGTGGGCGGACATCAGGCGGGCGACGATCGCGCCGTGAGGTCGAGCTCCCGGCCCGGTCCGCGTGTAGGTCTCGATCACCTCGAAGTCTGCCATCCGCAACTCCTCCGACAGGGCCTCAACCGACCAGCGGTAGGCCCCGGCCACGGCGTGATCGAACCGTTCGACCTCCGCACCGTGGAAGAACCCGAGCAGTAGTCCGCCGCCGGGGCGCAGACACCGCGCCATCCGCAACAGCGTCGGTCGCACGGTGGCCGGTTCGTGGTGGATGAGCGAGTACCAGGCGAGAATCCCCGCGACCTCGCCGGGCGACCGGGGTAGCGCGTCGAGGTCACCCACCTCGAATCGACACCCGGGATGAGTTCGGCGGGCGTGACTCACGAACTCCGGTACCTGGTCGACTCCGCGCACGTCGACGCCCCGGGCCGCCAGGTGGCCCGTCCAGTGCCCTGGGCCGCAGCCTGCATCGATCAGCGGCCCGTCGAGCTGATCCGCCCAGCGCGCGACCAGCTCGAGGTCCGAGGGGTGGACCGACGCGATAGAACCGAGGTGGTCGATGTACTCCTGTGCGCGGCTCGAATACGCCGCTCCGACCTCCCCGGTCACGACGACCTCCCCCGTCGGCGACTCGGCTGTACACCCTCCCACCGGCGGAAACTGCGGGAGAAGGTCGCGGTCTCGGAGTAGCCCAGCTCGGCGGCCACCTCGGCCACCGGGACGTCGTGCACCAGCAGCTCGAGCGCCCGCTGATGCCGCACCTCGTCGACCAGCGTCCGATACGAGGTCCCTTCCGCTCCGAGGTGGCGTCGCAGGGTGCGGACATCGACGTGCAGTTCCGCCGCCACGTCCGCCATCGACGGCCAGGTTCCGCGCTCGTGCCGGAGCCGGCTGCGCACCTGGCCGGCCACGCCGACCCGCGCGAGCCTGTCGGCGAGGAGCGCGCGGCACTGCCGCTCGAACACTCGCGCCGTGTTCTCGTCGCCCTGCGGCAGCTCGGCCTCGAGGGCCTGTCGCGAGACGGTCAGCCGGTT
>NZ_JAALDN010000176.1 GCF_014144855.1 Dietzia maris
TCCGCCGCGAGGGCGCGATCTGCCCGCGGCCGAGGTTCGAGGCGGTCGCCGATCGGCTCCGCGCCGACTACGGCTGGCGCTGAGACGGCCGACCCCTCCGGGGCCGGGGATCGACGGAGGCGTCGTCGCACGTTTTGGCCGGTGACACCCCCGCTGGTAAAGTGGGTCGTCGGTGTCCACCGGAGCACGTTGTGCACGTGTCCGCGCGGACGAGACGACAAGACATCCGATCGGCGGGATCCCCTCGTGGAGCCGTCGACACACGACAAAAAGGTGTGACGAGTGGCCAACATCAAGTCCCAGATCAAGCGGAACCTCACCAACGAGCGCAACCGCCTCCGCAACCAGTCGACCAAGTCGGGCCTGCGTACCGCCATCCGCAGCCTGCGTGAGGCCACCGCGGCCGGTGACAAGGAGAAGGCCGGCGCCCTGCTCGTCGCCACCTCCCGTCAGCTCGACAAGGCCGCCAGCAAGGGTGTCATCCACCCGAACCAGGCCGCCAACAAGAAGTCGGCGCTCACCAAGGCTGTCAACAGCCTCTGAGCACCCCGGTCCCTCCCCTGACCGGGAGGCACCCAGCCCCACGTCTGCTCGCCTGACGTGACGAGGCTCCGAGGGCCCACCCCGCACCACGTGCGTGAGGTGGGCCCTCGTCGTATGTATGGCCGTCGTGTGCCTGGCCGCCATGTGTCTGGCCGTCGATTCCCCGATTCGGGCCCGCCCGCGTCCCTGCCGCGCGGGTCCGGTCAGCCGGCAGACGCGAGCGATCCGACCGCGCGGACAGCGCGCTCGAGGGCGTAGGACGTGTCCTCCGCCCCGCCCTTGACCTCGCCGTTGAGCGTGGCGACGACCTGCAGCGCGCTGCCCAGGGTCTCGATGGACCAGTAGCGGGTCTGCGCGGTGACCTTCTTGACCTTCCACGGCGGCAGGCCCTGCCGGGCCAGGTCGGCCGGCGGCACGCCCCGCTGGGTGCCGACCAGGGCGATGGAGTTCACCGCGTCGGCCAGGGCGTCGGCGAGCACGACGTGCGGGACCCCGGTGTGCATGGCCCACTCGAGTGCCTCGATCGCGCCGGCCACGTCCCCGGTGACCGCGCGTTCGGCCACGGTGAACCCGCTGACCCCCACGACCCCCGAGTGGTACCGCCGCACCGCCTCCACGTCGACCTTGCCGCCGGTGTCGGCCACGAGCTGACCGCACGCCGACGCCAACTGCCGCAGGTCCGTCCCCACCGCCTCCACGAGTGCCTCGCAGGCCTCGGGCGCGACCCTCACGTCCTGTGTCCGGAACTCGGACCGGACGAAGCCGACCACGTCCGTGTGCCGGGTGATCTTGCCCGCCGCGTGTTCCTCGGCCCCCGCCTTGCGCAGGTCCGCCACCAGGGCCTTGGCGCGACCGCCACCGGTGTGCTGGACGACCAGAACCGTCTCGGGGGGCAGGTCACGGGCCGCGCCGAGCACCGCGGACTGGGCGTCCTTGCCCAGCTCCGCCGCGCCGGTGATCACCACGATGCGGGCCTCACCGAACAGGGACGGCGAGAGCAGCTCGAACAGCTGCGGAGCCGTGACCTCGGGCCCGCCGAGCCTCGAGACGACCGGCGCGTCCTGCCCGGCGGGGGTCGCCGCACGCACCGCCGAGACGACGCCCGTGGTGGCGCGTTCGGTGAGGAACTCGTCCTCGCCCAACACCAGGTGCAACACAGCCGGTGCCGACCCCGATGCCATCTGCGCTCCTCGTCGTCGTTGTGGTTGTCGTCGTCATCTCTCCCAGTCATCGTGCCACGCCCCGCCGACAGGCCCGCACCACCACCGCGCACCGACCGGTCGACCCGGCCCGCTCCCCCACGTATTTTCGGGGCCACGAGCCAGTCCGACCGTGCGACGCCGACGCGGAGCGCCACGATGCGCGGTGTCCCAGCATCGAAAGGAACGACATGAGCGAGAACCAGGACGTTAACACCGAGACGACGGACCAGCTGACGTTCCAGAACCCGGCGACCCGCTACCCCGCCATCGAGCCGCCGGTCCAACACCAGGACGAGCCGGGCCTCGACGCCGACCTGGAGCCGAAGGCGGACCTCGGCGAGCACTCCTACCGTGGCACCGGCCGGCTCACCGGCCGCAGGGCGCTCATCACCGGCGGCGACTCGGGCATCGGGGCCGCGGTGGCGATCGCCTTCGCCCGCGAGGGCGCCGACGTGGCCATCCACCACCTGCCCGAGGAGGAACCCGACGCCCGCGCGGTCGCCGAGATCATCGAGCGCGAAGGCCGCACGGCCGTGCTCATCCCCGGCGATCTCACCGACCGCGCGTTCTGCGAGAGCCTCGCCGACACCGCCGTCGAGCGGCTCGGAGGCCTCGACATCCTCGTCAACAACGCCGGCAAGCAGGTCGTCGCACCCGCGCTCGAGGATCTGCCCGACGAGCAGCTCACCGACACCTTCGGGGTCAACATCGTCGGGATGTTCCGGGTGACCAGGGCCGCGTTGCGCCATCTGGAACCCGGGTCCACGATCATCAACACCACGTCCGTGGTGGCCTACATGGCGCCGCCGAACCTGCTGGACTACGCGTCCACCAAGGCCGCGATCAACAACTTCACCAAGGGGCTGGCGCAACAGCTCGCCCCCAAGGGTATCCGGGTCAACGCCGTGGCGCCCGGCCCCATCTGGACTCCTCTACAGGTGTCGGACGGGCAGCCCAAGGAGGAGTTGCCCGAGTTCGGCACGTCCACCCCGCTCGGCCGCGCCGGGCAACCCACCGAGTTGGCGCCCGCCTACGTGTTCCTCGCCTCGCCCGAGTCCAGCTACGTGATCGGCGAGACACTCGCGGTGACCGGAGGCATGCCCACGCCGTGACCCCCGGACCTGTCGGCCTCAGGACCGCCGCTCGGCGTCCTCCATGACCATCCGCTCCCGGGTGTCACCGTGGACCGCGGTGCCCTCCGCGACCGGCTCGTGGAGGGCGCCGGCGGTGTCCGGCACGGGCGTGCCCTTGCTGATCTCGGACTCCGAGAGCTTCCCGGAGAACCGCTCGCCCAGCTCGCGGAACAGCCTGTGCGAGGACCTCGCGGTGCGGACCTTGGGGCCGACCGGCCGCTCCTGCTGCGGATCGGTGCACGCGTCGATGATCGCCTCCACCACGATGTCGGGATCGTCCATCGCCGACAGCCTGGGCGCGTGTCCGGTGTAGTTTCCGACGTGATCCCACCAGGGCGTGTCGGCGGCCCACGGCAGGATCGTGGACACCGTGACCTGTTCGCCCAACCCGGCCAACCGCAGCTCCTCGTTGAGTGAACGTCCCAGGCTGCTGATGCCCGCCTTCGCCGCGGCGTAGCTGGCCTGGTACGCCAACGGCACCTCGCCGGCGACCGAGCCGACGTTGACCAACACGCCCTCCCCTCGAGCGGCGAAGCGGCGCAGCGCCGCATGGGCACCGAACATCATCCCCTTGAGGTCCACGTCGACGAGCCGCGCGTGGTCGGCGACGGGCACCTCCCAGAACAGACCCATGACGCCGACCGCAGCGTTGTTGACCCACACGTCGATGTGACCGAAACGCTCCTCCGCCGCCGCGGCGAGCTGCTCGACGGCGTCCGCGTCGCTGACGTCGGTCGGCACTGCCACCGCGCTGCCGCCGGCCCCGGTGATCTGCGTGACGACCTCCTCCAGCGGTGCGGCCCTCCGGGCGGCGACGACGACGTGGGCACCCCGCTCACCGAGTGCCAGTGCCGTGCCGCGGCCGAATCCGCTCGAGGCACCCGTGACGACGACCGTACGTCCCGCCAGGTCTTCCCGCTTGCCCATGATTCCTCCTCCGGGTGGTCTTCCAGGGTCCGACTGTGACGCCCATGGTCCACCGCGGTCGCCGACCACGCATCCGGTCAGGCAGCGCCGACGAACGGATGCGGCGGCCTGTGGTCGCCGGGATACTGGGGAGGTGGATCTGCTGCTCGACGCCGTACGCCGCTGGCGCCTGGAGAACGTGCCCGGCGCGTTGGCCAGGGTCGTGCACACCGGGGGGTCGGCGCCCCTTCCGCCGGGTACGGCGATGGCGGTCGCCGCCGACGGCGAGGTCGTCGGCGGCGTCTCGGGTGGCTGCGTGGACGGGACGGTGTTCTCCCTGTGCGAGCAGGTGATCGCCGACGGCACCCCCGTGCTCGCCCGTTTCGGCGGGGATGAGCTCACCGCGTTCGCCGAAGGGCCGACCTGCGGCGGGACCTCGGAGGTCCTCGTCCACCCGCTCGACGACGCCGGTCACGATGCGCTGGAACGGGTGCGCCAGACGCTGCGCGGAGGTCGGTCGGCGGTCCTCGCGACCACCGTGACAGGCCGATGCCCCGGCGCCCACCTGGTGGTGGCAACCGACGGCACCGAGGGTTCCCTCGGTGACACGCACCTGGACCGTCACGCGACCCGCGTCGCGGCCGAACACGTCGGTCGCCCCGGTGCGGTGACGGTCGACATCCCCGGCCCCACGGGCGTCGACGAGCCGGCCACCCGCGTGCTGGTGCACTCCTTCGCTCCCCCCTCCCTTCTCATCTTCGGCGCGAGCGCGTTCGGCGAGGCGCTCAGCCGGGCCGGCGCCCTGCTCGGCTACCGGGTGGTGGTCTGCGACGCCCGCCCCGCCCTCAACCGACGAGAGCGCTTCCCGGAGGCACACGAGGTGATCACCTGCTGGCCGCACGACTACCTGGACTCCGTGACGGTCGCCGAATCCACCGCGATCTGCGTGCTCACCCACGACCACAAGTTCGACATACCGCTCCTGCGGTCGGCCCTGCGCAGTCCGGCGGGGTACGTCGGCGCGATGGGTAGCCGCCGCGTCCACGCCGAACGACTCGATCTGCTCAGAGCGGAGGGACTCACCGACTCCGAACTCGCCCGCCTGCGTTCCCCCCTCGGACTGGACCTCGGTGCGCGCACAGCGGAGGAGACCGCCGTGTCCGTCGCCGCCGAACTGGTCGCCCATCGCCGCGGCGGCACCGGCGCGCCGCTCACGGGCCTCGACGTGGCCATCCACCGATGACCGGCCTGGTGCTGGCCGCGGGCGCGGGTC
>NZ_JAALDN010000177.1 GCF_014144855.1 Dietzia maris
AACGCGCCGACCGCGCCGGCGACCCCGATGAGGGCGCCCGAATGCGCGCGCGACCACGCCGCCCGGGCGGCCTCCGGCAGGTCCAGGCCGCGGCTACGGGCCTCGTAGACGGTGGGGATCATCTTGTAGACCGAGGCGTTGCCCATTCCGGTGAGCGCGAACAGGGTGAGGAACGCCGCGAAGAACAACACCAGCGCGCCGCCCGACAGTCGGCCGCCGTCGGCCGCCTGCATGCTCGAGGTGACGATCAGCGCCACCGTCGTCGCGGCCATGCCGAGGAAGGTCACCAGGGTAACCCGGGCACCGCCGAAGCGGTCGGACAGGCGGCCGCCCAGCATGCGGGTCAACGAGCCCAGCAGCGGGCCGAGGAATGTGATCTGCGCGGCGTGGAGAGCGGCGTCGGCCGGGGACTGCCCGTTACCGGTGAAGGTCATGGTGAGCATCTGCCCGAAGGCGAAGCTGAACCCGATGAACGAGCCGAAGGTACCGATGTAGAGCAGGGACAGCACCCAGCCGTCGCGGTCGCCTGCCACGTCGCGCATGCTCGTCACGTCCACGGTGTGGTGTTCGAGGTTGTCCATCTTGCATGCCGCGCCGATGCCCGCGACCACCAGCAGGACCAGGTACACCGCGATCACCCAGTGCGGCGAGCGGTTTCCGGCCGCGGCGATCACCACGAGCCCCACCACCTGGATGGTGGCCACGCCCAGGTTGCCGCCGCCCGCGTTGAGGCCCAGCGCCCAGCCCTTCATGCGCTGCGGGAAGAAGGCGTTGATGTTGGTCATGGACGAGGCGAAGTTGGCGCCGCCCAGGCCCGCGAGGGCGCCCACCACCAGGTACAGCCACAGCGGCTGCCCGGGATTGGCCATGATCCACAGCATCGCCCCCGCCGGGATGAGCAGCACGAACGCGGAGAACATGGTCCAGTTGCGGCCGCCGAAGGTCGCGGTGGCCAGCGTGTACGGGATGCGCAGGAACGCGCCGGTGAGGGTGACCACCGCGGAGACCAGGAACTTGTCCGGCGCGTCCAGGCCGTAGACGTCCGTGGGCATGAACAGCACCATCACGGCGAACAGGGTCCACACCGAGAACCCCACGTGCTCGGCGAACACCGACCAGTACAGATTGCGCATCGCGGTGCGCCGGCCTCCGGACTCCCACTGGGCCGTGTCCTCCGGATCCCAGTCCTCGATCACGTGCGAGCGCGTCATCGCTACACCTCTCCCCGGTAGCGGGCGCCCCGCCGGCGCCCTGTGCCACGCCACCGTAGGAATCCGCTGTTTCCCCTGCGCTACCCGTCGTGACGGTCCCGTCACGGTGTACTCACGTCTGGCGGTTCGGCCTGTGAGGGTGCCGCTCGCGTGGTCGACTGGGTCCATGTCACGCACCGTCACACAACTCCGCCGCGTCGCTCTCGCCGCGGTCCTCCTGGCCACGCCGCTACTCGGCCCCCTCGCGACCGCGCCCGCCGCCCTCGCCCAGTCACTCGACGATCCCGCCTGGCCCGCCGACCGCCCGTTCCCACCCGCCACCGACGGCCCGTTCGGATGGGCCGAGCTCTCGTACTGGCCCTACGCCGTCGCGCCGTCGGATCCGCAGTTCTGGGCCCCGAACGGAGCACCCATGCGCGTGCTCTCCCCGTTCGGCACGGACACGGAGATCTGGTGCTCGAACTACGTGTCCCAGGGATCGGACTGTTGGCAACGCGACCCCTCGGGGACGCCGCACCGGCTCCACCGCATCACGGTGCTCTCGGACGTGATCACCGGATCGACGGGGTCCGCGGCCGACGGGAGCGTCCGGGGCGCCTACGACCTGGCCTACGAGCTGGAATGGCCCACCACGTCGGGCGGTATCGGAATCCCCGCCGGCACCGTCCCCGGCTCGACTACCACCACGTGGGTCTCGCTGATGCCGCTCTCCCCGTTCGGCGCCGACTCCCGCGACTTCGACGTGTGGGTGTACCCGGGGTTCGTGCCCGGCAACTGAGTAACCTGGGACGTTCGAACCCGCTGCGAAAGGATCCACCGCGTGCCGTTCCCCCTGGATGTCCCCGAGTCCGACCTGCGCAGGCGCCGGAGCCAGAAGTGGGTGGCCTACCCCGAGGACGTCCTGCCGCTGTTCGTGGCCGAGACCGACGTCCTGCTCGCCCCGGCGATCCGGGAGCGCCTCGCCGCCGCGGTGGCGGACGGTGACACCGGCTACTTCGCCGAGATCGAGCGACTCGGCGGGGTGTGCGCACGGTACTACTCGCGCTTCGGGTACGACGTGCCGGAGGACTCGGTGGTGCCGGTCAACGACGTGGGCGTGGGCGTGCGGGAGACCCTCGCCCGGACCATCCCGGCCGGGAGCGGCGTGGTGTACACGCCGCCGGTGTACATGCCGTTCGGACCGTGGATCCGGCGCGTGGGGATGACGCCGGTCGCGGTGCCCCTGGTCGACCACGACGGCGAGGACCCGCGCCTGGACCTGGCGGGCATCGAGCAGGCGTTGGCCGATGGGGCCCGGGCCGTGCTGCTCAGTCACCCGCACAACCCCACGGGCGTTCTTCACGGCCAGGCAGAGTTGGCCGAGCTCGCCGACCTGGCCGCGCGGCACGACGCCGTGGTGGTCTCCGACGAGATCTGGGCGCCCCTGGCCATGCCGGGAGTCGAGTTCACCTCGTTCCTGGCCGCCTCCGACACCGCGCGCGAGGTGGGGCTGGCCATCTCGTCGGCGTCCAAGGCGTTCAACCTCGCCGGACTCAAGTGCGCGTTCGTGATCAACGGCAACCCGGAGCGGTTCCACGTCCGGCGCTCGGCGCTGTCGGGCGCCGTGGGGCACTTCGGGGCACTGGCCGCGGAGGCC
>NZ_JAALDN010000178.1 GCF_014144855.1 Dietzia maris
GGCGGGACGAGGATCCCGCGGCCGGAGCCGCGTTGCCGGCCGAGGAGGCGGGACCCGGGTAGGCCGACTCGTCGCGGCGCCGGCCGTCGAGGGGGGTCGAGCCGAGTTCGGAGGCACCGCCGGTGTCACCGGAGGCGCCGGGGACCGACTCGTCGTCGTCGAGGTGGTGGCGGCCGCGACGCGACTGTCCCGCGCCGGCGGTGACCGGACGGGACCCGCCGTCGAACCCGGCGGCGATGACGGTCACTCGGACCTCGTCTCCGAGCGAGTCGTCCACGACGGTGCCGAAGATGATGTTGGCCTCCGGGTGCGCCTCCTCCTGCACGAGCGTGGCGGCCTCGTTGATCTCGAACAGCCCCAGGTCGCTGCCGCCCGCGATGGACATGAGCACGCCCTTGGCGCCCTCCATCGTGGTCTCGAGGAGCGGGGAGTTGATGGCGGCCTCGGCGGCCTTGAACGCGCGTCCCTCCCCGCGGGAGGAACCGATGCCCATGAGGGCGCTGCCCGCCCCGGACATGACGCCCTTGACGTCGGCGAAGTCGACGTTGATCACGCCGGGCGTGGTGATGAGGTCGGTGATGCCCTGGACGCCGTTGAGGAGGACCTCGTCCGCGGTCTTGAAGGCCTCCATCATCGACACGCCCGCGTCGCCGAGCTGGAGCAGGCGGTCGTTGGGGATCACGATGAGCGTGTCGCAGGCCTCGCGGAGCTGGTCGATGCCGGTGTCGGCCTGGCCTCCGCGGCGCTTGCCCTCGAACGAGAACGGGCGGGTGACCACTCCGACCGTCAGGGCGCCGAGCTTGCGGGCGATCGCGGCCACGACGGGCGCGCCGCCGGTGCCGGTCCCGCCGCCCTCACCGGCGGTGACGAAGACCATGTCGGCCCCCTTGAGGACCTCCTCGATCTCGTCCTTGTGGTCCTCGGCGGCCTTGCGACCGACCTCGGGGTCCGCGCCGGCGCCCAGCCCGCGGGTGAGCTCGCGGCCGACGTCCAGCTTGACGTCGGCGTCCGACATGAGGAGGGCCTGCGCGTCGGTGTTCACGGCGATGAACTCGACGCCCTTGAGCCCCTCGTCGATCATCCGGTTGACCGCGTTGACGCCGCCTCCGCCGATCCCGACGACCTTGATGACTGCGAGGTAGTTGTGCGGTGAGCTCATCGAGGCCCGGCCTTCCTATGGGGGTGTCGTGCTCGGTTGCATGCTGTCTCGACGAAAGTTCCGCGAGCCTAAAGTCTCACCCTCTAGTTGAGGGTTAAACTTGCTGGTCAGAGGCCTTTTCCGCCGTCTGCACACACGGTAGGTCCAGCAGCCCCGCGCGTCCACGAGGCTCGCGGGCGTGTCGTGTCCACCGGCTCGCGACCGGGCTACCGCGAGGCCGGCAGCGCGGGGTTGGACACGTTCCAGATCTGGCCCGGTTGCTCGAGCACCATCTGCAGGGCGACGGCCTTCTCGTGATCCCGTCCCGCCGCGCCCCATTCCACGATCCGCCCGTCGGCGAGCGTGAGGACGATCGACGCCGGGGTCTCCACCTCCACCGAGGCGATCTCCTGCCCCGCCGTGCCGCGCACCTCGGCGAACACGGTCGCCAGATCGCGGACGATCGACGGAAGGTCCGCGTCGGCCGCGTCCCCCACGGTGAGCAGGGGCGTGCCGGGCGGGGGCTCACCGGGGCCG
>NZ_JAALDN010000179.1 GCF_014144855.1 Dietzia maris
GCGGGCTCTCACCGACGTCAGCGACGGGCTGCTGCGCGACCTGTCGGGGCTCGCGCGGGCATCGGGCGTCGCGGCCGACCTCGTCACCGACGCGCTGCCCGTCGACCCGGTCCTGGCCGAGGCCGCCGGAACACTGGGCGTCGCGGACCCCGGGCGTCAGGTGCTGGACTGGGTCCTCGACGGTGGCGAGGACCACGGACTGCTCGGGACGTTCCCACCCGGGGCGGTGATCCCGCCCGGGTTCACGGCGATCGGCACCGTCCGGTCGGGAGAACCCGGCCTGGTCACCCTCGACGGTGAGCCCCGCACGCCGGGAGGCTGGGACTCCGCCCGCGGCGCGAACTAGGGTGATCCGCATGGCTGTCTACGCACTGGGAGACCTCGAACCCGACATCGCACCCGACGCCTGGGTGCACCCCGATGCGGTGGTCATCGGCCGGGTGACACTCGGCGCCGGCGCCTCGGTGTGGCCCACCGCCGTCCTGCGCGGCGACTACGGGCGCATCGAGATCGGCGCGATGAGCAATATCCAGGACGGCACGATCGTCCACTGCACGGCCACCGAACCGACGATCATCGGTGAACATTGCGTGGTGGGCCACAACGCGCACATCGAGGGGGCCACCATCGGGAACGGCGTCCTCATCTCGTCGGGCTCGATCGTTCTCAACGGTTCCGTGATCGGGGACGGGGCGGTCGTGGCCGCCGGCTGCCTGGTCCCGCCCCGGTTCGACCTCCCCGCCCGACGCATGGCGATGGGGACGCCGGCGAAGATCCGCGAGGGCGTCGAGGTGGACCCCGCGATGCTCGAGGGCAACACACAGATGTACCACGACAACGCCATGCGCTACCGCGCCGACCTGCGTCGGCTCGACTGACCGGTGGACGACCGACACACCCCGCCCGCACCGTTGTCCGACCTCCTCGACCCCGGCTGGGCACGCGCGCTCGCGCCGGTCGAGGAACGGATCCACCGGATGGGTGATTTCCTCCGCGCAGAGAACGCGGCGGGCCGGGGATACCTCCCCGCCGCCGACCGGGTGCTGCGCGCGTTCACCCAGCCGTTCGACGACGTGCGCGTGCTGATCGTGGGGCAGGACCCGTACCCGACGCCCGGCCACGCGGTCGGACTGAGCTTCGCGGTGAACGGCGACGTGCGTCCGCTCCCGCGAAGCCTGGTCAACATCTATCGCGAGTACACCGACGACCTGGGACTGGCGGCCCCCGGCCACGGCGACCTCGGGGCCTGGAGCCGGGCAGGGGTCCTGTTGCTCAACAGGGTGCTCACCGTCGCGCCCGGGGAGCCCGCCTCCCACCGCCGCAAGGGGTGGGAGGAGGTCACCGGGCGGGCGATCGAGGCCCTGGTCGAGCGGGATCGCCCGATGGTGGCGATCCTGTGGGGGCGCCATGCGCAGTCGCTGGCGCCGATGCTGGGGGACACCCCCGTGATCGCCTCCGCGCACCCCTCGCCGCTCTCGGCGTCGCGCGGGTTCTTCGGCTCACGGCCGTTCAGCCGCGCCGACGAGGAACTGAGGCGACTCGGTGCCGAGCCGATGGACTGGCGACTGCCAACGGATCCGCTACAGATGTAGCGGACCCGGCCGGTCCACGACGTGGCGTTCCCGGCTCAGCCCCGTCCGAACTCCGGACGGCGTTTGGCGACGAACGCATCCACGCCCTCGATGCCGTCCGGCGAGACGGCGAGGCGGGCGATCGACTCGCGCTCGGCGTCGAGTTGATCCGACAGCGTGGCGTTCTCGGAGGCACGCAGGAGCGCCTTCGCGGCGGCGTGGGATTCGCGCGGTCCGGCCGCGAGACGCACAGCCAGAGACCGGGCGGCCTCCCGGACGTCGCCGTCGACGAAGGTCGTGAGCACGCCCAACTGGAAGGCGCGCTCACCGTCCATCGGCTCGTTGCCGAGGATGAACGCCCGCGCCGCGGGCTGACCGACCGCGCGCGGCAGGCGCCACGACATCCCTCCGTCCGGCGACAGCCCGATGCCCGGGTAGGCCGCGAGCAGTCGGGTGTCGGGCCCGCCGACCGAGAAGTCCGCGGCCATGGCCAGCGAGGC
>NZ_JAALDN010000017.1 GCF_014144855.1 Dietzia maris
CGTCCGTGTCGGACCCGACGCCGGCGGCACGCCTCGCGGCCGCGTGGAGCTCGGCGCGGCCCGGCATCCCCACGACGTGCAGTGCCGGCCCGGAGAGCGGGGTGTGCTGGCGTACCTCGCGGCGACCGTCGGTGGCGAACCCGTGGACCGGCACGTCGAGACCCCCCGGCTCCAGGTCGAAGCCGAGCCAGTCGCGGTGGGCGGCGTGGAGGAGTGACGACGGCGAGAACGGCAACGCCAAGGGGGTGTCGGTCGCCGTGTCGAGCGGGAACTCGCCGGCCCAGTAGGGCCTCTCGAACGGCAGGGGCATGCCCTCGTCCTCGACGATCCGGTCGTCGGCCCCGGCGAACGCCCGCACGAGCCGCCCCGACTCCCACCGGGCGAATCCGCTCACCCCGTCCTCCGCATCCTGGGCGAACAGCAGGATGGTGGGCGCCTCGACCAGTTTCAGCCACGACTCCGGGGTGGCGGACGGCGTGATGGGCCCCTCCATCGGGATCTGGACGACGGTGAGTCCCGGGAACGAGCCCACGTAGATCTCCCCCGGCCCGGCCGAGGCCGAGCGGTTGAGCGGGAACGCGCCCAGGGACGCCACCGTGACCGTGGGGAACAGCCGCGACAGCAGACGTCGCGCGAAACCGGGGTCGGACGGCTGTCCCGCCCGGATCGGTGCGGCGGGATCGTCCGTGGCCAGATACCAGAAGGTTGCGACGTGGTGTCCCATGACCGGACTCAGTCGTCCTTACCGCGGACCCCGAGCAGGACGTCCTCCCACGAGGGCATCGTGGGATGACGGCGCGAGGGGCGTCGTTCGGGTTCGGTGGGCGTGGGCTGGAGGAAGTCCTCGTTGTCGGTGTTGTCGTCGTCGTCGTTGTCGTTCCCGCCTCGCACCCCCGCGGGGCGCGAGGCGCCGGACGTCGGCTCCGACCGCCCGGACGACACCGGTCCCGTCCCCGCGGTAGGGGCGGATGCGGCGGGGGTGGACGGTCCGGCTGGGGTGGCCGGC
>NZ_JAALDN010000180.1 GCF_014144855.1 Dietzia maris
GCAGGACCCCCACCCCGCGCCGGGCCGCGAGTCGCAGACCCGCGCCTCGGCCGGCTTCCGGGTGGTGATCGAGACCGCCGACGCCGACGAGGCCCAGTACGCGGCCCGACGGGTCGCCGCCCTCGCGCCGGTGCTGCTGGCACTGTCGGCGAGTTCCCCCTACTGGGCCGACGGCACCGACTCCGGGTACGCCTCCACCCGCTACTTCGAGAGCCAGTGGTCGCCCGCACACCTGCTCGCCTATGCCGCCGACACCGCCGACGAGGCGCTGGCCTGCGAGGACGAGATCGTCGCCACCGGCGTGGTCGCGGGACGGGAGGGGATCGCGGTCGACGTCCGCCCCTCCCGGGACGGGGACGGGATCGAACTCGTGGCCTGCGATTCGTGCAGCACGATCGACACCCTCGTCGTCGTCGCCGCCCTGTTCCGCGCGGCGGTCGACCGCGTCCTCGCCGAACGGGACGCCGCGCAGGGCGCCGGATCCGTTGGGTGGGACGGACCCTCCGACGCCGTGCTGGCCGCGGCGTTCTGGCGCGCCGCACGCTCCGGACTCGAGGGGGACCTCGTGGACGTGGCGACCGGGCGCCCCCGCCCCGCCACCGAGGTGCTCACCGGACTGGTCGACGACCACGTCGACCACCTCCGGGCCGGAGGCGAACTCGACCTGGTGCTGAACCTGCTCGACGGGGTCCGCGGTTCCGCGACCTCGGCGACCCGCCAACGCGCGGCGCACCGCCGACGGGGACGCCGCAGCGACGTGATCGCCGTCCTGCTGGCTGAGACCGTCGAGCGGATCCGCCCCCGGGACACCGCCGACGACCGCGGGATGCGACACATGCTCGCCTCCTACTCGCCGCTCGGGGAGGCGGTCACCGAGGAGGTGCACGACGAGGCCATCTCCGAGGACGGCAACCCGCGGCCCGAGTACGTGGACCTGCTCAAGGCCGTGTCCGACATGGGCCCCGAGGTCCTGTGCGAGCGCAAGGAGCAGGTGGACGACAGACTGCGCTCCATGGGCATCACGCTCAAGGTGTACGGCAAGGACGAGCCGCAGGTCTTCCCGCTGGACTCCGTCCCGCGGATCGTCCCGGCTGACCAATGGGCGCGGATCTCTGCGGGCATCGAGCAGCGGGCGCGCGCGATGGAGATGTTCCTGCGCGACATCTACGGGGCGGGCGAGATCAGCCGGGCCGGCGTGGTCCCCGCCGAGGCGCTCCAGCGCGCACCGGGGTTCCGTCCCACCGGACGCGCGGTGCCCGAGGGCGTCCTCCACGCCCCGGTGTGTGGCGTGGACCTGGTCTCCACGGCGCCGGGCGAGTGGATCGTGCTCGAGGACAACCTGCGGATGCCCGGGGGGATGGCGATGGCGGTCGCACTGCGCGACCGGATCGCCGAGGGTTTCCCCGAGTTCGGTGCGCGGTCGGAGGTCCACGACCCCCGCGAGGCGCTGGCGATGCTGACCGACACCCTGCGGGCGGCCGCGCCCGAGGGCGTCGACGATCCCGCCATCGGCGTGGTGGTCGCCGAGGACGAACTCGAGGCGTACGACCTCAGCAGCGTCACCGAGGCGGTCGGTGGCACCCTGGTGACGCCCTCGGACCTGATGTGCGAGGACTCCGCCCTATGGCGGGTCGAGGGCGGGGAGCGGCAGAAGATCAACGTGCTCTACGTCCGTATGGACGAGGAGATGCTCCTGTCCTCTACGGGCGCAGATGGCACCGCGCTGCGCAGTGGGCTGCTGAACGCGATGGCGGAGCACGGCGTCGCCGTGGTCAACGCGCCCGGCAACGGTGCCGCCGACGACAAGGCGATCTACGCCATGGTCCCCAAGATCATCGACTTCTACCTGGGCGAGAAGCCTCTCATCGGCCAGGTCGACACGTACCTGTGCGCCGACCCGGACCAGCGTCGACAGGTCCTCGACCGGCTCGGCGAGCTGGTCGTCAAGCCGATCGACGGCTACGGCGGGTCCGACATCACCGTGGGCCCGGAATGCTCGCCCCGGGAGCTCGACGAGCGTCGGGACGAGCTGCGCCGCCACGGGGACCGGTTCGTCGCGCAGGAGGTGCAGTCACTGTCCACCCTGCCGACGTTCGACGGCCGCGAACTGCAGCGACGCCACGTCGACATGCGGGCGTTCGTCATGTTGCGGCACGGTGAGGGGGGAGAGATCGCCGCCACGGCCCCGCCTGTCGCACTGACGCGCGTGGCCCCGGCGGGCACCATGGTCGTCAACGCCTCGAGCGGAGGCGGCGGAAAGGACACCTGGATTCACCGTGCCTGACACCACCGAGGTCGACGTCGAGGTCACCGAGGAGGCCGAGTCCCGCGACGTCGCGGGACCACCCGACGACGCCGCCGGGGGGCCCACCCAGATCCGCCACACCACGTCCCCCAACCTGTCGCCCGACGGGTCGATGTTGGCGTGCGTGGTCACCGAGCGCACCGGCTACCCGCGCGCCGTGCAGCGGCCGCTGGGGCCGGGTGGGCTGGACGGGGCCGGGCCGGAGCGCGACGTCGTGCTGCCCGTCGACGGCCCCGTGCGCCGCGTGGCCTACTCGCCCAACGGCAGGTGGCTCGCCTGCGAGGTCGCCCCGGACGGCGGCGAGCGCGAACGGATCTGGCTGGTCACCACCGACCCCGACGATCACGACGTCTACCCCGTCGACACCGTGGGCGACGCCACCGTCCAGATCGTCGGCTGGGACGGCGACCTGCTCGCGGTGACGGCGTTCGACTCCGAGGGCCTGGCCGAGGGCCGCCTCGTGGACCCCGAGACCGGGGAGCACACCGTCGTCGATCGACGGATGGGCGGTGCACTGGTCCACGCGTGGGACGGAGCCGCGCTGTTCCGGGTGGGTGCCCGCGGTAACCGCGAGTTGCTGCGCATCGTCCCCGACGGCCGGTGGTGGCCACTGCTACCCGTCGACACCGGCTCCACCACGGACGCCGGAGTCATCCTCGACGCGGGGGACGACGACCGTCCCATGCGGATGGTCGTCCGCAGCGACCATTCGGCGGACCGGATGGGCCTGCTCGCGGTCGAGGCGGACGAGGACTCCACCGAGTCCTGGCCGGTGGCGTTCCGCACCGACGCCGATCTCGACCGCGTCGAGGTGAGCCTGGACCGCTCGACCGCGGTGCTGCTGTGGAACGTGCGCGGTGGTCTGTCGGAGATCGAGGTCCTCGACCTACGGCCGGAGCGCCCCCGCGTGATCGTTCGGCCACCGCTGCCCGAGGTCGTGGCGACCTCACCCACGCTCACCGCAGACGGCCGGTTGCTCGCGCTCACCATCGAGAGCCTCGACCAGCCGCCGCGCGTGGTGATGTACGACGTGGACAACCGCAGGTGGACCGGGTGGCCGCCCGAGCAACCCGACCCCGCGCCGACGTTGGTCGAGTTCACCGCCCGTGACGGACTCCAGCTCAGCGGCTGGCTGTACCGTCCCGACATCGCTGACGAACCGGGCCCGACCGTGGTCCACCTCCACGGCGGTCCCGAGGGGCAGTCGCGCCCCGGGTACAACGACATCGCCCGCCGCTACCTCGACATCGGCGTGAACTACTTCCTGCCCAACGTGCGCGGGTCGACCGGCTCGGGTCGTTTCTTCAGTCACGCCGACGACCGCTACGGTCGCTTCTCCGGCATCGACGACGTCGAGGACGCGTTGCTGCACCTGATCGACGAGGGCATCGCCGATCCAGGCCGGGCGGTGGTCTCGGGCCGGTCCTACGGCGGCTACCTGGTCAACGCCACGCTGGTCCGCCACCCCGGCAGGTGGCGAGGCGGAATCGCCGCGTGCGGGATGAGCGACCTGCAGACCTTCTACCGCACCACCGAGCCGTGGATCGCCGCGGCCGCCTACCCCAAGTACGGCAACCCGCTCCAGGAACGTGAGCTACTGCGGGAGGCCTCGCCCCTACGGCGGTACCACCACGTGGACGTCCCGATGCTCTTCGTCCACGGCGCGCACGACACCAATGTGCCGCTCAGCGAGACCGATCAGGCCGTGGAGTTCCTGCGCCGGCGCGGCGTACCGGTGGACGTCCTGCTGTTCGAGGACGAAGGTCATGAATTCGTGAAATTGGCCAACCGGCAGCGTCTCGGCGACCGGGTGGTCCAGTTCTGCCAGGAGGTGTTCGATGTTCGGACGCAAGAAGAATGAGACCCCCGACCCGACCGGGTTCGAGGGCCGGCTCGTCGGGTGGCGGCGGCACATCCACGCCCACCCCGAGCTGTCCTACGAGGAGCGGGAGACGACCGAGTACATCGAGGGCGAGCTCCGATCGATGGGGCTCAAGCCCGAGCGGTTCGAGGTGGGCACCGGGCTGTGGTGCGACGTCGCGGCCGCCGACGGGGCCACGTCGACCGACGTGGTGGCGCTGCGCGCGGACATCGACGCGCTGGCCATGAGCGAGGAGTCCGGCGAGTCCTTCTCCTCCGAGGTCGAGGGCGTCAGCCACTCCTGCGGGCACGACGGCCACACGGCGATGCTGCTGGGCGCCGCCGAGATGCTGGTCGCCGACCCGCCGCCCCGCCCGGTGCGCCTGATTTTCCAGCCGGCCGAGGAGACGATGCCCGGCGGTGCCAAGGACTGCGTCGAGGAGGGCGTGGTCAAGGGCGTCGACCGCATCCTCGCGCTGCACTGCGACCCGCACCGCCCGGTCGGCGAGGTGGGCGTGACCGGCGGGGCCATCACCTCGTCCAACGCCAAGATCGGCATCACCGTCCACTCGGACGGCGGGCACACCGCGCGTCCGCACGAGACCCAGGACACCGTCTTCACCCTGGCCCAGATCGTCACGGGCGTCACGGGCGTGATCGACCGACGGATCGACCCGCGGTCGGGCACCGTGCTCACGTGGGCCTCGATCAAGGCCGGCGGGTCCGCGCCCAACGTCATCCCCGACTCGGGCGAGATCTGGGGCACGCTGCGCAGCGCGGACCGCGATGTGTGGGCGACCGTCGAGCCGCTGGTCCGCGAGACGGTCGAGCGGATCGGTGCCCTGTACGGGGCGCGCACCGAGGTCGAGTACATCCAGGGTGTGCCGCCCGTGGTGAACGACGACGAGTGCGCCGACCTCGCGGCGAAGGCCGTCGAATCGGTGCTCGGAACCGACGGGGTGGGCACCGCTGACCAGTCCAGCGGCGGCGAGGACTTCGCCTGGTACACCGAGGAGATCCCCGGCGTCTACCTGCGGTTGGGGGTGTGGGACGGCGAGTCCGAGGAGACGGATCTCCACCATCCGGGCTTCGTGCTGGACGAGCGGGCGCTGGCCCACGGTGCCCGCATCTTCGACGCGTTCGCCCGCCTCGACCGCCCCGCCTGAGCTGGCGGGGCGGATCCCGGCCGCGCGCGCTCACCCTCCCGCCTTTGGGCGCTCACCCTCCCGCCGAGCAGAGGATTTCGCCGGTATCGCCCGAGAGCGGGTGTGCGAAACCCTCTGCTCGGCGAGGTGCGGGGAAACCGGCCCCGTCAGCGCACGGTGATCGCCGCGTCTCCGGCGGGGACGAGTTCGCCGATCACGGTGCCCCCCGGGATCTCCCCGGCCACGAGCAGCCCGCCGGAGGTCTGGGCGTCGGCGAGCAGGAGCAGCTCGTCCTCGTCCACGTCGGCCGCGAGGTGCGGACGTACCCAGTCGAGGTTGCGGCGCGTCCCGCCGCTGACGTATCCGTCGGCGAGCGCCTGACGGGCGCCCTCGAGGTAGGGCACCGCGGCGGGGTCGATCACGGCCGAGACGCCGCTGGCCCGGGCCATCTTGTACAGGTGGCCGAGCAGGCCGAACCCGGTGACGTCCGTGGCGCACTCGACCCCGGCGGCCAGGGCGTCCCGGGAGGCGACGTCGTTGAGGGTGGTCATCGTCTCGATCGCCTCGCGGCTCACCTCCCCGGTGTTCTTGTGCCGACAGTTGAGCATCCCGATCCCCAGCGGCTTGGTGAGCGACAGCGGCATCCCGGCCCGGCCCGCGTCATTGCGCAGCAGCCGGTCCGGGTCCGCCAGCCCGGTGACGGCCATGCCGTACTTGGGCTCGGGGTCGTCGACGCTGTGCCCGCCGGCCACGTGGCATCCGGCGGCGCCGGCCACCTCCTGGGCGCCACGCAGCACCTCTCCGGCCATCTCGTACGGCAGGACGTCCATCGGCCAGCACAGCAGGTTGATCGCCATGATCGGCGTCCCGCCCATCGCGTAGACGTCGGACAGCGCGTTGGCCGCGGCGATGCGCCCCCAGTCGTACGGGTCGTCGACGACGGGGGTGAAGAAGTCGGCGGTGCTGATGACGGCCCGGCCACCGGTGATCCGCACCGCCGCCGCGTCGTCGCCGTCGTCGAGGCCCACGATGAGTTCCGCGGCCGGATCGCGGACCGGGGCCCCGATGAGGTCGGCAACGACGTTCTCCAGAGCACCGGGCGAGATCTTGCAGGCACACCCGCCCCCGTGCGCGTACGAGGTGAGCCGGGCTGCGGGCGAGATGGGTTCGGTGGTCATGGTCCGACCCTAACGAGGCGGCGCCGATCGGTGGGCGCGGCCGGGGAACACCGCCTAGTCTCGTGGGGCAGGGAGGCGTCCGGGCACCTGGTGGTCCCCGCGGTCTTCAAAACCGACGTGGCCGAGTATCTCGGTCAGGCGGGTTCGATTCCCGTCCGCCTCCGCCACAACCTCACCGTCACCGGCACCGATCCGAAAAGGGGAACGGACGATCACCGAGCAGCCGCACGAGGGGTCGGGGCCGTCGTCGCCCGATCCGCGTCGCCTCATCCCGTCCACCGACGTCCTGCTCCACGATCCCCGGCTCGCCGCGGCGGTCGACGGGCTGGGCCGTGAGCTGGTCAAGGGTGAGATCCGCGGCGCGCAAGACCGCGCCCGGGCGGGAGCGCTCCCGCCCGCCGAGATCGTCGACGCGGTGCTCGACGCGCTGCCCACGGCGCCCGTGACGTTGACGCCCGTCCTCAACGCCAGTGGCGTCCTGCTGCACACCAACCTCGGCCGG
>NZ_JAALDN010000181.1 GCF_014144855.1 Dietzia maris
TCACCTACGTGGTCAACCGGAACATCAACTTCTCCAACATCTGTTACACCGGCTGCCGTTTCTGCGCCTTCGCCCAGCGCAAGGGCGACGCCGACGCGTTCTCGTTGTCCGCCGCCGAGGTCGCCGACCGGGCGTACGAGGCGTACGTCTCCGGCGCATCCGAGGTGTGCATGCAGGGCGGCATCGACCCGGACCTGCCGGTGTCCGGGTACGCCGACCTGGTCCGCGCGGTCAAGGAGCGGGTGCCGTCCATGCACGTGCACGCGTTCAGCCCCATGGAGATCTCCAACGGCGCCTCGCGATCCGGCGTGGGGGTCCGGGAGTGGCTCACCGAGCTCCGTGCGGCGGGGCTGGACACCATCCCCGGTACCGCGGCGGAGATCCTCGACGACGAGGTGCGCTGGGTCCTCACCAAGGGCAAACTCCCCGCCTCCGAGTGGATCGACATCGTCACCACCGCCCACGAGGTGGGGCTGCGGTCGAGTTCGACGATGATGTACGGCCACGTGGACACCCCGCGCCACTGGGTGGCCCACCTGCGGACCCTCCGCGGGATCCAGGAACGCACGGGCGGCTTCACCGAGTTCGTCCCGCTGCCCTTCGTGCACCGCAGCGCGCCGCTGTACCTGGCCGGCGCCTCACGGCCCGGACCGACCCGGGAGGAGAACGTCGCGGTCCACGCCCTGGCCCGCATCATGCTGCACGGGGCGATCGACCACGTGCAGACGAGCTGGGTCAAGCTCGGGGTCGCGGGGACGCGGACCATGTTGCGATCCGGCGCCGACGACCTGGGCGGGACCCTGATGGAGGAGACCATCTCGCGGATGGCCGGCGCAGAGAACGGCTCGGCCAAGACCCCGGAGGAGATCGAGGAGATCGCCACCGGGATCGGACGCCCGGTCCGCCGTCGTGACACCGTCTACGGACCCGCCCACCGACCCGTCGGGGTGACCGTCGCCACATAGGTCGATCGGCTCACGGGGCGGCTTCCGCATCCGCGTGGCCTGTGACATACGATTCAGGTCATACCGCTACGAGGAAGGTGGCTGACGTGACCTACACGATCGCAGAGCCGTGCGTCGACGTGATGGACAAGTCCTGCGTCGAGGAGTGTCCTGTCGACTGCATCTACGAGGGTGGACGGATGTTGTACATCCACCCCGACGAGTGCGTCGACTGCGGGGCGTGTGAGCCGGTCTGCCCCGTGGAGGCCATCTTCTACGAGGACGACGTCCCGGACGAGTGGACCGAGTACAACGCCGCGAACGCGGACTTCTTCGTCGAGCTCGGATCGCCGGGCGGCGCGGCCAAGGTCGGCAAGGTCGACTACGACCACCCGATGGTCAAGGCGCTCCCGCCCATGAACCAGGAGTGACCCCGGTGGTGTCGCGCCCGGAGCGTCGACCGCCCGGGCGCGCGCTCCCGGTGTTCCCCTGGGACACCCTCTCGGACGCCCGCTCGCGCGCCTCCGCCCACCCGGACGGTCTCGTCGACCTCACCGTCGGTACGCCCGTGGATCCGGTCGCCCCGGTGATCCGCGAGGCGCTCGCCGCAGGCTCGGACCGGCCCGGGTACCCCACGACCGTCGGCACCCCCGCTCTGCGGCGGGCCGCGGTCGACGCGCTGGAGCGCCGGTACGGCGTCACGGGGCTCACTCCCGACGCCGTGCTACCGGCGATCGGCACAAAAGAACTCATCGCGGGCCTGCCCGCCCAGCTCGGACTGGGGCCGGGCCACTCGGTCGTTGTGCCCGAGGTCGCCTACCCGACCTATGAGGTCGGCGCACTGCTGGCGGGGGCCACGGTGGTTCGCGCCGACTCGCTCATGCAGCTCGGCCCGTCCTCGCCGACGTTGCTATACCTCAACTCGCCGTCGAACCCCAGTGGCAAGGTGCTCGGCGTGGACCACCTGCGCAAGGTGGTCGGCTGGGCCCGCGACCGCGGCGTGATCGTGGCCTCCGACGAGTGTTACCTCGGACTGGTGTGGGAGGGTGAGGCGCCCTCGATCCTCGATCCGCGTGTCTGCGACGGCGACCACACCGGTCTCCTCGCACTGCACTCGCTGTCCAAGACCTCGAACCTCGCGTCCTACCGCGCCGGGTTCGTCGCCGGTGACCCCGGCCTGGTAGCCGAGCTGCTCGAGGTGCGCAAACACGCCGGGATGATGATGCCGCTGCCCGTCCAGTCGGCCATGACGGTCGCCCTGGACGATGACGCCCACGAGGCCGAGCAGCGTGAGCGGTACCGGGCCCGCCGTGCACGCCTGCTGCCCGCGGTCGAGGCGGCCGGGTTCCGGATCGACCACTCCGAGGCCGGCCTGTACCTGTGGGCCAGCCGCGACGAGCCCTGCCGCGACACCGTGGACTGGTTCGCCGAGCGCGGCGTGCTCGTCGCGCCGGGGGAGTTCTACGGACCCGCCGGGGCGCGACACGTCCGCATCGCGCTCACCGCCACCGACGCCACGGTGGACGAGGCCGTGCGCCGACTGGGCTGAGCAGGCCGCCCGCGTCGCCCGGCCACCCCATCGAGAAGGACGTTCCGCGCACCGCCTCTCGGGCGATGTGTGCGGAACGTCCTTGTCGACGGAGGGTGACGCCGCCGATGAGCGTCGGCGTCAGTCGTTGGCGTGCAGATCCGCGTTGAGCTCGACGCCCTCGCGCTTCCACGGCACCGCCTCGACGGAACCGGTCAGTGAGTTGCGCCGGAAGAGCAGGTTGTCCATGCCCGAGAGCTGGCCGGCCTTCACGGGCTCCCGCTCGGCCCAGGCGCCCGCCCGGACATCCACCTTCGTGCCGGCGGTGACGTACAGCCCGGCCTCGACCACGCAGTCGTCGCCCAGCGAGATACCGACACCCGAGTTGGCCCCGAGCAGGCACCGTTCACCGATCGAGATGGTCTCCTTGCCGCCGCCGGAGAGCGTGCCCATGATAGAGGCCCCGCCGCCGACATCGGAATCGGCGCCGACCACGACGCCCGCGGAGATGCGACCCTCGACCATCGACGCGCCCAGCGTGCCGGCGTTGAAGTTGACGAACCCCTCGTGCATGACCGTGGTGCCCTCGGCCAGGTGGGCGCCCAGGCGGACGCGGTCGGCGTCGGCGATGCGAACGCCCGACGGGACCACGTAGTCCACCATGCGCGGGAACTTGTCCACGCCGTACACCGTGACCGGGCCGCGGGCCCGCAGCTTGGCGCGCACCAGCTCGAAACCCGGGACCGCGCACGGTCCGAAGTTGGTCCACACGACGTTGCTGAGCTTGCCGAACAAGCCGTCCATGTTCGCGAAATGCGGCTTGATGAGGCGGTGGCTGATGAGGTGGAGCCGGAGGTAGGCGTCGTAGGCGTCGGCCGGCGGCTGGGTCAGGTCCTCGATCTCCACCCGCACGGCCACCGTCTCGACCCCCCGGTCGGCGTCGGCGCCGGTCAGCGGCGACAGTTCGGCGGGTACCTCGTCTCCGGACAGCACCCGGTGACCGCCGGCGGACGCGGCGCCCAGCTCCGGCTCGGGGTACCACACGTCGAGAACGGTGTGGTCGGACGTCAGGGTGGCGATTCCGGTGGCCACGGCTCCATGTGCACTCATGGCCCCGATGCTAGCGGTCTGCCCCGACGGGCACGGGTCACGGGCAACTAGGGTGGGGGCCGTGACCGCCGCCCTCGATCTGACCGCCGACCCGGTCGACCTCACCCGCGCCCTCGTCGACATCCCCAGTCCCTCACGGGAGGAGGATGCGATCGCCGCCGCGGTCCACGACGCTCTCGTCGCGACCGTCGCCGGGTTCACCGGGCCCGCCGCCGACCGGACGGAGGTGGTCCGCGACGGCAACCGGGTCCTCGCCCGTACCTCCCGGGGCCTCCCGACCCGGGTCGTGCTCGCCGGACACCTCGACACGGTCCCCCTGGCGGGCAACGTCCCGTGCCGGGTCACCGGCGAAGGGACGGACACGGTCCTGCACGGGTGCGGGACAGTGGACATGAAGTCCGGGGACGCGGTGTTCCTGCACCTCTTCGCCGCGCTGGCGGACTCCGACGAGCTGGCGCACGATCTCGCCCTGGTGCTCTACGACTGCGAGGAGATCGAAGCCACGGCCAACGGTCTGGGGGTCCTCGAGCGCACGCACCGCGACTGGTTGACGGGCGATGTGGCCATCCTCGGTGAGCCGACCGGCGGGCTCATCGAGGCCGGCTGCCAGGGGACCCTGCGGATCCGGGTCCACGCCCGCGGCGTGCGGGCCCATTCGGCGCGGAGCTGGCTGGGCGACAACGCCGTGCATCGGCTCGCGCCGGTGCTGGGGGCACTCGCGGCCTACGAGGCCCGGTCGGTGGACATCGACGGGTGCGTCTACCGCGAGGGTCTGCAGGCCGTCCGCATGTCGGCGGGGGTCGCCGGCAACACGGTCCCGGACGAGGCCTGGCTCGACGTGAACTTCCGATCCGCCCCGGACAGGGACACCGATGCCGCTCTCGCGCACGCCCTCGACGCACTGGGGCTGACCGGTCTCCCACGGGTGGCGGAAGGGGAGACCCCGCTCGCCGAGCCCGGTCTGTCCTGGGAACTCACCGACCTCTCGCCGGGGGCGCTGCCCGGTCTGGGGGCCCCGGCCGCGGCGGAACTCGTCCGTGCGGCCGGCGGGCGGGTCCGTGCGAAGTACGGGTGGACCGACGTGTCCCGTTTCGCGGCCCTGGGGATCCCGGCGGTCAACCTCGGCCCCGGCGACCCCGGCATGGCCCACAAGCGTGATGAGTACTGTCCGGCGGCACAGATCACCGAGGTCGGCAGGGTGCTGCGCACCTACCTCACCGGCTAGGGCGCGGGAGCCCCGGGATCGCCCATGTCCCGGGTACCGCCACTCTCGGCCCCACCCCCAGATCATCGAAGGAGACCCCCGGCCCATGGCCCCCAACGACCCCGTGCACATGCGAGGCCCCGTCCTCGTCCGTCGTGAGAAGGGTGGCGAACACACCACCACCGACCAGCGGCTGCTGGACAAGAACCAGGACACCGACTGGCTGCACACCGACCCGTGGCGGGTGCTGCGCATCCAGAGCGAGTTCGTCAACGGCTTCGGCGCGCTGGCCGAACTGTCGGACGCCGTCAGTGTGTTCGGTTCGGCCCGCACCCGGCCCGGGGACCCGGCGTACGAGCAGGCCGTGGAGTTGGGCCGTGCGCTGGTGGAGGCCGGCTACGCGGTGGTCACCGGTGGTGGCCCCGGGCAGATGGAGGCGGCGAACAAGGGGGCGTGGGAGGCGGATGGCGAGTCTGTCGGGCTCGGGATCGAGTTGCCCCACGAGCAGGGCCTGAACCGGTGGGTGGACCTGGGACTGCACTTCCGCTACTTCTTCATCCGCAAGACGATGTTCGTCAAGTACACGCAGGCCTTCGTGTGCACGCCGGGCGGGTTCGGCACCCTCGACGAGTTCTTCGAGGCCATCACCCTCGTCCAGACCGACAAGATCACCAGGTTCCCGATCGTGCTGCTCGGCGTGGACTTCTGGGCCCCGCTGACCGACTGGATCCGCGGCACGCTGGCGGAGGAGGGGATGATCTCCGCGTCCGACCCCGACCTGTTCCTGGTGACGGACTCCGTGGCGGAGACCGTGGAGTACATCCGCGAGGCCCACCACAGGGCGGCGCTGACGTCCGAGGAGCGGGAGGACCTGTACGGCGAGGAGCACCGCGGGGTCGAGCGGTGACGGCGCCGGTCGCCGGTCGCCGTGTCTGCGTCTACTGCGCCTCCTCCACGTACGACCCGGAGATGCTGGCCATCGCGACGCAGGTGGGGGAGGGCATCGCCAGACGCGGGTGGTCGCTCGTCTCGGGCGGCGGCAACGTCTCGATGATGGGTGCGCTCGCCGAGTCGGCCCGCGCGGGTGGCGCACGCACCGTCGGTGTGATCCCCGAGGGGCTGCGGGTCCGCGAGGTCGCCGACACCGCGGCCGACGAACTCGTCGTCGTCACGACCATGCGGGAACGCAAGCGGGAGATGGAGGAACGATCCGACGCGTTCCTCACCCTGCCCGGCGGGATCGGGACGATGGAGGAGATGTTCGAGATGTGGACCTCGGCGTCCCTGGGCTTCCACCACAAGCCGGTGGTGCTCTACGACCCGATCGGGTTCTACCGCCCCTTGCTGGACTGGGTCGGAGGGTTGGTGGAGGCCGGATTGGTCAAGGACGAGGCGATGGCGAGCCTGGTCGTGTGTGACGATCTCGAGGCCGCGCTCGACGCCTGTGGAGGTCGGGGATGACCGGTGCCGGTGCCGCTCCGGCGCCGGCGCCGGCGCCCACCCTGTGTGGCCGCCCGGTCCCGGTCGATCGCCCGCTGGTGATGGCGATCGTCAACCGTACGCCGGACTCCTTCTACGACCGTGGGGCCACGTTCACCGACACGGCGGCGATGGCGCGGGTCGACGAGGTGGTGGCGGCCGGCGCAGACATCCTCGACATCGGCGGCGTCAAGGCCGGGCCCGGTGACCTCGTCGACGCCGCGGAGGAGACCCGCAGGGTCGTGCCGTTCGTACAGGCCGTGCGTGACCGTCACCCGGACGTGGTGATCTCGATCGACACCTGGCGGGGCGAGGTCGCCCGGCGCGCGTTGGCGGCCGGGGCGGACCTGGTCAACGACACGTGGGCGGGGCACGATCCCGGCGTCCTGACCGCGGCGGGGGAGGCGCGCGCCGGGTTCGTCTGTTCGCACACGGGCGGCGCGGTGCCCCGGACGCGGCCGTTCCGCGTGGGGTATGCCGACGTCGTCCGCGACGTGGTCGACGAACTCTCGGCAGCTGCCGACCGCGCGCTGGCGGCCGGTGTCCCGCCGGACGGCATCCTCATCGACCCCACCCACGACTTCGGCAAGAACACCTTCCACGGCCTCGAGTTGTTGCGACGGATGGACGAGATCGTGGCGGTCGGGCACCCGGTCCTCATGGCGCTGAGCAACAAGGACTTCATCGGCGAGACCCTGGACGCGGGCGTGGACGACCGCGCGGAGGGCACCCTCGCGGCGACCTCGGTCGCGGCCTACCTCGGGGCGCGGGTCTTCCGCACCCACGACGTCCCGGGCACACTGCGCGCCCTCGAGATGGTGTCGTCGATCGTGGGGACGCGCCGACCTGCGCGAACCGTACGCGGCCTGGCGTGACTTGCCACACCGCCAGGGGCGGGCCGTGTGCCAGACTGGTCGCGGCGCTAGTCACTACAGGAGGGGAGCACGGGAATGCTCACCATCGTCGTCTACGTGGTCGTCACCCTGGTCGTCGCGGCGGGGCTGTTCGGGCTGTCGCTCGTGGTGTTCGGCCGTTCCGAGGTGTTGCCGCCCGTGGCCCGGGACCACACGGTCACCCACCTGCCGGACGGGGCCCTGGCCGGTGATGATCTCCGGTCGGTGCGATTCGGCATGTCGGCCCGTGGATACACAATGGCAGAGGTCGACTGGGCACTCGAGCAGGCGGCGGTGGAGATCGACCGGCTCCGGGCCCGGTTGGGCGAGGACGTCACCGTGGCCGGGGACGCCGCGGCGAACGGGGCGCAGAACGGGGTGGACGGTCGTCCCGCTACGGCGTCCGGACGCGGCCGGACGCGCTAGAATCGACATCATCCACTCAGCAGTACCGATCGTGGGCACGGGCGCTCGTACAGTGCGCCGCCCCGCGGACAAGGACGAAGGGAAACGACTCGATGGCGGCTATGAAGCCCAGGACCGGTGACGGACCGATGGAGGCGGCCAAGGAAGGCCGTGGGATCGTCATGCGCGTCCCTCTGGAGGGTGGCGGGCGTCTCGTCGTCGAGCTGACCCCCGATGAGGCCAAGTCGCTCAGCGAGGAGCTGTCGCAGGCCATCTCCTGATCTCGTCGCCCCACCGATGCCGGCGCATCCGACCCTCGTGGCGGGTGCGCCGACTCATATCCCGGAAGGTCCTCGTCGATGTCCGCCGTCCCCGGCCGTCCCCTGCCCTCGGTCCGTGTCGTCTCCGGTCCCGCCCCCGATGCCGCGCTGGCGGTCGTCACCCGCGCTCCCGAGCCCGGTCGCGTGCCGCTGGGGCGCGCCGACGAGGCGCGGGTCTCCGTCCACGACGGGCGACCGGTGGTCGAGGTCGAGTTGG
>NZ_JAALDN010000182.1 GCF_014144855.1 Dietzia maris
CCGCGGCGCCGAATTCGCGGGCGCCGGCGAAGGAACTCTCGACCGCCTGCCGGCCGGCCTCGGGGACGCCGGGCAGGACGTCGACGATCCCCGCGGCGTAGCGCCCGGCCAGGATGCTGCCCGACAGCGCGATGCCGATCGCGGCGCCGACCTCACGCATCGCGTCGTTGACGGCGGCGGCCACGCCCTGCTCGTCGGACGGGACGTCCGAGACGATCGCCGACGTGGCAGGCGCGGTCGACAAGCCGAGCCCGATACTCGCGACGAGCATGGGCCAGAGGATGTCCCAGTACCCGGAGTCCACGGACAGCCGGGAGAGGAAGACCATCCCGGCCGCGATGGCCCCCACGCCCACCACGGACACCGCCCGCAGCCCCACGGCCGCGGTGATGCGCGGGGACAGCAGCGAGAAGACCATGACCGGCACGACCATCGGAGCCAGGGCCAGCGAGGCGGACAGGGCGTCGTAGTCCTTGACCAGCTGGAGGAACTGCACGATGAGCAGGAAGAACCCGAAGATGGTGAGGAACTGCAGCGCCACCGACACCGAGCCGGTGGTGAACCCGCGTCGGCGGAAGTAACGCACGTCGAGCAGGGGGTCCGCGACGCACAGCTCGACCAGGACGAAGGCCACGACGCTCACCGCCGCAACGAGGAGCGCCACGATCACCAGCGGCTCGGAGTAGCTGGTGTGCGCGCCCTCGATGAGTCCGAAGACCACCCCGCCCACCGCGAGGGCGGAGAAGACCGCCCCGAAGACGTCCGGCCTGCCGACGCGGGAGGCCACGGACTCGCCGATGGTGAAGGCGGCGACCAGGACGACCAGGCCGATGACGGCGTACACGCCGAAGATCGCCTTCCAGGTCCACACCTTGAGCATGAGCCCGGATCCGAGCAGGCCGATGATGCCGCCGACCCCGGCGAAGCCGGCCCACATGCCCACGGCCGCACCCCGGCGATCCGGCGGGAAGCTTGCCGTGAGCAGGGACAACGTGGAGGGCATGACGAAGGCGGCGCCGACACCGGCCACCGCACGGAGCATGATCACCCACAGCGGCGAGTCCAACCACAGGGGCAGCGCCGAGGAGACGGTGAACAGCGCCAGGCCCACGATGAGCGTGGCCCGGCGGCCGAAGCGGTCCCCCAGCGCACCGGCGGTGAGGACGAGCGCCGCCAGTGCCAGCGTGTAGGAGTCGACGATCCACGTCAGCTCGGCCTGGGTGGCACCGATGTCCACGGCGATGTCCGGCAGGGACGTGTACAGGGCGGACATCGTGGCCACCACCAGGGACACGGCCACGAGGTTGACGACCAGCAGCCACCGCCGCCGACCCGCACTCATCTCCAACATATCTGCCTCCGCTCCACGGAAACGATACCGTCGGTATCGCATGGTGCGCCCACCCTAGCGCACCGGACAGGCCACAATGGAGGCCATGTCGACCCCGGATCCGCGGCGCGCCCGCTCGCAGGGCAAGTTGCTCGACGCGGCGGCGTCGCTGTTGCTGTCCGGCGGCGCGGCGGCCGTGACCGTCGACGCGGTGACCCGGCTGTCGGGGGTCGCCCGCACCACCCTGTACCGCAACTTCCCGTCGACGGACTCGCTCATCGCCGCGGCGTTCCGGCGACTGCTGCCCACCCCGACACGCCCCCCGGCCGACCTGCCCGTCCGGGAGCAGCTCGTGCACCTGGCCGCCTCGATGACGCAGCTCATCCAGGACGCGCCGCTCCAGCAGTCGATGTTGGGGTGGCTGGCGATGGGCCGCGACGCCGGTGACGACGACGAGGTGGGCAGGCTCCGCCGCAGCGTGGTCGAGTCCTATACCGAGCCTCTGCA
>NZ_JAALDN010000183.1 GCF_014144855.1 Dietzia maris
CGCCCCGTGGCCCGCCTGTCGCCGACGACCGCCCGCGAACTCGGAGCCGCCGACGGCGACCCGGTGACCGTCTCCACCGACCGCGGGGCGATCACCCTGCCGCTGGCCGTCACCGAGATGCCCGACCGCGTGGTCTGGGTACCGCAGAACTCGCCCGGGTCCGCCGTGAACGCGACTCTCGCCGCCGGCGCAGGCGACGTGGTGTCCCTCGCGGCCGGGGAGGTGGCGTCATGACCGGGGTCGCGGTGAACGGGCCCGCCGTGCTCGCCACCGCGGACCTGTCGACCACCGGCGCCGACCTCACGGCCTTCGGTACGGACCCGTGGTGGCTGGTGTTGGCCAAGGTCCTCGCGGTCTTCGTGTTCCTCGTGGTTACCGTGCTCGCGGCCATCTACCTGGAACGCAAGATTCTGGCATGGATGCAGATGCGCATCGGCCCCAACCGCGTCGGCCCCGGTGGGATCCTGCAGAGCTTGGCCGACGGCGTGAAGATCGCCCTCAAGGAGGGATTCATCCCGGCCGGGGTCGACAAGCCGATCTTTCTGCTCGCACCGGTCATCGCGGTGATCCCGGCGTTCATGGCGTTCGCGGTGATCCCCTTCGGGCCCGTGGTCTCCGTCTTCGGCCACTCCACGCCGCTGCAGCTCACGGACCTGCACGTGGGAGTGCTCTATATCCTCGCCGTCACCTCGATCGGGGTGTACGGGATCGTGTTGGCGGGCTGGTCCTCCGGCTCGACCTACCCACTGCTCGGCGGCCTGCGCTCCACCGCCCAGGTGATCAGCTACGAGATCGCCATGGCGCTGTCGTTCGTCGGGGTGTTCCTCTTCGCCGGCACCATGTCGACGTCGGGGATCGTCGCCGCCCAGTCGCAGGTGTGGTTCGTGTTCCTGCTGCTGCCCTCGTTCGTCATCTACGTCATCTCGATGGTCGGCGAGACCAACCGCGCCCCCTTCGATCTGCCCGAGGCCGAGGGCGAACTCGTGGGCGGGTTCCACACCGAGTACTCCTCGCTGCGCTTCGCGATGTTCATGCTGGCCGAGTACGTCAACATGACCACAGTCTCCGCGCTGGCGGCCACCCTGTTCCTCGGCGGCTGGCAGGCCCCCCTGCCGTTCTCGCTGATCGACGGCGCGGATTCCGGGTGGTGGGCGCTGCTGTGGTTCGTGGCCAAGGTGTGGGCGTTCATGTTCCTGTTCATGTGGCTGCGAGCCACCCTCCCGCGACTGCGCTACGACCAGTTCATGGCCTTCGGCTGGAAGGTGCTCATCCCCGTCTCGCTGGCCTGGGTCATGTCGGTGGCGACCATCCGGGTGATCGTGGGCCCCGGGTCCGCTCTCCTCACGCCCGCCATGGTGATCGCGGGCCTGGTGGCGGTGGCGGCCATCGTCGTCGTCCATCGGTCCCGATCCCGGCGCGGCGGCCGGGCCACGCCCACCCGCGGCGACTCCCCACCCGCGTCCGTCACGCGGGGCGCGCGCTTCGACCCCACGGCCGGAGGGTTCCCCGTCCCTCCGCTCCCCCACCAGCGCGCCGCGCTGGGCCGCTTCACTTCTACAGACTCGCCCCCCAGTCAGGAGGCCCGCCATGCCTAGGAAGTCACGGTCCCGGGTTCCCGGGTTCCTCGAACCGCTCGCCGGGTTCGGGGTGACGTTCTCCACGATGTTCCGCAAGGCGCACACCGAGCAGTACCCGGAGGAGAAGGTCCCCACCGCGCCCCGCTACCACGGGCGACACCAACTCAACCGCTACGCCGACGGGCTGGAGAAGTGCATCGGCTGCGAACTGTGCGCATGGGCGTGCCCGGCGGACGCGATCTACGTCGAGGGCGCCGACAACACCGCCGAGGAACGCTTCTCCCCCGGCGAACGCTACGGGCGGATCTACCAGATCAACTACCTGCGCTGCATCGGCTGCGGCCTGTGCGTGGAGGCGTGCCCGACCCGGGCGCTGACCATGACCAACGACTACGAGATGGTCGACGACAACCGCGCTGACCTCATCTACGAGAAGCACGACCTGCTCGGACCGATGCTCGCCGGGATGGTCCCCGCCCCGCACGACATGTACCCGGGCGCCGACCACTTCGACTACTACCGCGGAGAGATCACCGGCTCCGCGCCCGAGCAGGGTGAGCCGTACGAGCCCGGTGAGGCCGAGCCGCGCGGTGCGACCGCAGCCGGCTCGCGCGCGCGCCGCGGAAGGGGGGCCTCGTGACCACCGGGGAGTCCGTCCTGTTCTGGGCGCTGGCCATCATCGCCGTGGCCGGGGCGCTCGGGGTGGTCTCGGCGACCAAGGCGGTCTACTCGGCGCTGTGCTTGGCCGCAACGATGGTCTCGCTCGCCGTGCTGTACATCGCGCAGGGGGCGGTGTTCCTGGGCGTGGGCCAGATCGTCGTCTACACCGGCGCCGTGATGATGCTGTTCCTGTTCGTGGTGATGCTGATCGGGGTGGAGTCCTCGGACTCGCTGGTCGAGCGGATCCGGGGGCACCGGGTGGCGGCCATCGTCGCCGGCCTGGGGTTCGGCATCCTGCTGGCCACCGGGCTGGCGCGGGCGCAACTGCCGCCGTTCGCCGGGTTCGCCCCCGGATACTCGGTCGTCCCCGCGCTGGCGGAGCTGCTGTTCTCCCGGCACGTGTGGGCGTTCGAGCTCACCGGGGTGCTGCTCATCATCGCCACCCTCGGCGCGATGGTCCTGGCGCACCGCGAGCGCTTCACCGGGCGCCTCACCCAGCGGGAGATGTCGCAGCAGCGTTTCCTCGACTGGCAGGCCGACGACTCCGCCCGCGTGACCCCGCTGCCCAGCTCCGGCGTGTACGCGCGCCGCAACTCCGCCGACATGCCCGCCCGACTGCCCGACGGGTCCGACGCCCCCGACTCGGTGAGCGAGGTGCTGCGGCGCCATGCGGCCGATCGCGCGGACGGTCCCGACGAACTCGGCAGCGGCGGACCCGGCGAAGGGGGCCGACGGTGAACCCCGAGTACTACCTCTACCTCTCGGCCGTGCTGTTCACCATCGGCGCGGCCGGGTTCCTGCTGCGGCGCAACGCCATCGTCCTGTTCATGTGCATCGAGCTCATGCTCAACGCCACCAACCTCGCCCTGGTGGCGTTCGCTCGGATGCACGGCGACGTCACCGGCCAACTCTTCGCGTTCTTCATCATGGTCGTGGCCGCCGCCGAGGTCGTGATCGGCCTCGCGATCATCATGGCCATCTACCGGTCCCGCCGATCGGCGTCCGTCGACGACGCCAACCTGCTCAGGTACTAGGGGGACGACGATGACGACGACCGTGATGACGACGACGACAACGACCGCAGCCGCCCTCGCCCCCGCCGTCGCCGGGTCCGCGCTCTGGCTCATCCCCGCACTGCCGCTGTTCGGCGCGGCGGTCCTGCTGCTGCTCGGTCGCCGCGCGGACGGGTGGGGCCACCTGCTCGGGTGCGCGACCGCGCTGGCCTCATTCGCGGTGGCGGTGTGGCAACTCGTCGCCATGACCGGCCGTGACGCCGCCGACCGTGCCTCCGGACAGACCCTGTTCGAGTGGGTCTCGGTCGGCGAGTTCCAGCTGGACTTCGGCCTGCGTCTGGACGAGCTGTCCATGGTGTTCGTCCTGCTCGTCACCGGCGTCGGCCTGCTCATCCACGTGTACTCCATCGGCTACATGGCGGCCGACCCGGCGCGGCGCAAGTTCTTCGCCTACCTCAACCTGTTTCTCGCGGCGATGCTGCTGCTGGTGCTGGCCGACAACTTCCTCGGCCTCTACCTGGGCTGGGAGGGTGTCGGCCTGGTCTCCTACCTGCTCATCGGGTTCTGGCAGCACAAGCCGTCCGCCGCCACCGCGGCGAAGAAGGCGTTCGTCGTCAACCGCGTCGGCGACACCGGTCTGGGTGTAGCGCTGATGGTCATGGTCACCCAGCTGGGCACGCTGTCCTACGAGGGCGTGTTCTCGGCGATCGGCGGCGGGGCGGTGAGCTCGGGGCTGGTCACCGCGCTCGGGCTGCTGTTGCTGCTGGGCGCGTGCGCCAAGTCGGCCCAGGTGCCGCTTCAGTCCTGGCTCGGCGACGCGATGGAGGGTCCCACCCCGGTGTCCGCCCTCATCCACGCCGCGACCATGGTCACCGCGGGCGTCTACCTCATCACCCGGTCCAACCCGATCTATGACGCGACCCCGACCGCGCGCGCCGCGGTGATCGCGGTCGGCGCCGTGACGCTGCTGTTCGGTGCGGTCATCGGTTGCGCCAAGGACGACATCAAGAAGGTCCTCGCCGCCTCCACCATGAGCCAGGTCGGGTACATGGTCATGGCCGCCGGCTTCGGGCCCGCCGGATACGCGCTGGCGATCATGCACCTGCTCACCCACGGTTTCTTCAAGGCCGGACTGTTCCTCGGCGCCGGCTCGGTGATGCACGGGATGAACGACGAGGTCGACATGCGACGCTACGGCGCCCTACGCGCGGTCATGCCGGTCACCTTTGTCACCTTCGGACTCGGCTACCTGGCCATCATCGGCGTCCCACCGTTCGCCGGCTTCTACTCCAAAGAGGGCATCATCTCCGCGGCGTTCGACGTGGGCAGCGGGTCGGCTGCGGGTGCGGGCGCGTTCGGCTCAGGATCGGCGGTCGGCTACCTCCTGGGGGCGGTGGCCCTGCTCGGCGCGGGCCTGACCGCCTTCTACATGACCCGTGTGATGATCCTGACCTTCTTCGGGCCCGGGCGCTGGGCCGACGACGCCCACCCCCACGAGTCGCCGGCGATCATGACGGGGCCGATGATCGCGATCGCCGTGGGATCGGTGCTCTCCGGTCTGCTGCTGTCGCTCGGCGGGCGGCTGCAGGACTGGCTCGCCCCGGTCGTCGGAGAGCACCACCCGGAGCACGTCCTACCGGTGTGGCTGGTCACCGCCGCCTCCCTGGTCGTGGTGGCCGTCGGCATCGCCCTGGCCGTGCACCGCTACACCCGTAGTGAAGTCCCGGCCACCGCCCCAGTCGGCTCAACGCTCACGCGGGCCGCCCGGCGCGACCTGTATGCCGACGACCTCAACGAGGCGGTGTTCATGCGACCCGGCCAGGCCCTGGTCGCGGGCACGGAGGTGATCGACCGGCGGGTGGTGGCCGGGGCGGCGACGGGCGTCGGTACCACCCTCGGCGCACTGTCCGCCCGGACGAGACTCCTGCAATCCGGACTCACCCGCTCCTACGCGCTGTACATGCTGATCGGCGCGGTTCTGGTGATAGCCGCGATGTTGGGTGGTGGCGTCCTGTGACCGGCCCCGGACTGCTCACCGCGCTGTGGCTCACGCCCCTGGTCGGCGCCCTCGTCGTCGTCGTCCTCCCTGCGAGCGCGCGCCGCGCGGCGAGGCCCCTCGCCCTGGTCACGTCCCTGGTCGTCCTGGGGGTGGCCGTCGCGCTGGCGGTCGGGTTCGAGCCGGGCGGCGACACCCACCAGTTCGTCGAGTCGCGGCCGTGGATCCCCGCGTTCGGTGCGACGTACACGCTCGGGCTCGACGGCGTGGCGCTCGTGCTGGTGCTGCTCACCGCCGCGCTCATGCCGCTGCTCCTGCTCGCCGGATGGCGTGACACCGACGACTCCAGCGGCGCCACCTCGGACGGCCGGCACGCACAGTCCTACCCCGCGCTCATGCTGGCCACGCAGGGGCTCGCGCTGGTGGCCTTCACGAGCCTGGACGTGTTGCTGTTCTACGTCGCGTTCGAGGCCATGCTCATCCCGCTGTACTTTCTCATCGGGGGATTCGGAACAGGCGCGTTCGGGGACAGCGGCGCGGACCGGGCGCGGGCGGCCGTGCGGTTCCTCCTCTACAACCTGCTCGGCGGGCTCGTCATGCTGGCCGCGGTGCTCGGGCTTTACATGTACACAGACCGGGCCGGACTCGGGCCCGACGGCCGCGGCACCTTCGACTACCGCCTCATCACCGACGCCGTCGCCGACGGGCGACTGCAGATACCGCCCGGCGCGATGCTCCTGCTGTTCGCCGGGTTCACGCTGGCCTTCGCGATCAAGGCCCCGCTGTGGCCGTTCCACACCTGGCTTCCCGGGGCCGCCGTCGCCGCGACGCCCGCCTCCGCGGTGCTCATGATGGCCGTGGTGGACAAGGTCGGCACCTTCGCGATGCTGCGCTACAGCCTGCCGCTGTTCCCCGAGGCAGCGGCGACCGCGACGCCCGTGATGGTGACGCTCGCGGTGATCAGCATCGTCTACGGCGGCATCATGGCCATCGCCCAGACCGACCTCCTGCGGCTCATCGCCTACGCGTCGATCTCCCACTTCGGGTTCATCGTGCTGGGTGTGTTCGCCGCGACCGAGCAGTCGGCGGCCGGGTCGGCGCTGTACATGGTCAACCACGGCATCGCCACGGCCGCACTGTTCCTCGTGGCTGGGTTCCTCGTCCGGCGGCACCGGATCCGCGAGATCGGCTACTACGGCGGGGTGCAGCAGGCCGCGCCCGTGCTCGCCGGGGTGTTCCTCATCGCCGGGCTCGCGACGCTGTCACTGCCCGGGCTGGCCCCGTTCATCAGCGAGTTCCTGGCGTTCGTCGGCACGTTCGAGGTCTACCCCGTCGCCGCCGTACTGGCGACGGCGACGTTCGTCCTGGCGGCCGTCTACATCCTGTGGACCTACCAGCGGGTGATGGGCGGGCCCCTCGCGCCGGGGTTGCGGTCCACGCCCGACCTGACGACCCGCGAGCGCGTGGTGCTGGCCCCGCTGGTCGTGGCGCTGATCGTGCTGGGCTTCTACCCGCAGCCGGCGCTCGACGTGATCGACCCGGCGGTCACCGAGACCGTCGCCCACGTGGAAGGTGCCACCCGATGACCCCGGACATCGCCTACTCCTCGCTCCTGCCGCTGCTCGTGGTGCTCGGGACGGCGATCGTCTCGGTGCTCGTCGAGGCGTTCGCCCCCGCCCGACACCGCTATGCCGCGCAGCTGGTGCTGTACCTCGGCGGGCTCGTCGCGGCGCTGGTGACGGTGGTTCTGCTCGCCGGGACGCGGCTGGTGACGGCTGGCGGCGCCGTGGCCGTGGACGGGCCCGCGCTGTTCCTGCAGGGGGCGACGGTCCTCGTGGCGATCGGGGCGGGGTTGCTCATCGGGGAACGCTCCCGGGTGGGCGCGGCGGCCGGG
>NZ_JAALDN010000184.1 GCF_014144855.1 Dietzia maris
GGTCGCGATATCGCCCATCGGCAGGGTTCGGCACCCGCCACCGATGGTCTCCTGGGCCTCCAGCACCACCACCCGCCGCCCGGCCCGCGCACACAACAGCGCGGCAGCCAGGCCGTTGGGGCCGGAGCCCACCACGACGACGTCCGCACGCACGGTCCCCGCCGCGCTCATTCGAAGACCGCCAGACCGTAGGCGCGTCGCAGTTGCTCCAGCAGGTCCTCCTGTGACCGGGCCTGTTCGGCCAGTCCCAGCAGCAGCCGGCCGGTGTCGGGACCGCCGGGCTCGTCGTCGTCGCCGCTGTCTTCGTCGTCGCTGCTGTCATCGTCGTCGCAGTTGTCGTCGTTGCTGGCGTCGGGTTCCGCTCCGGACCTCCCGGCAGCGGACGCCGGGCCGTCCGCGACCCACGACGCGGCGAGCAACTCCCACATCGAGCGCTTCGCAACCACGAGGGTGCGCAGCGCCTCCAGGACCGCGAGCCGGGCCAGAGGATCGCGCACCACCGTGCCCACCGGCAGTGCGGTGAGGCTGACCGCGGCGGACCACCGCACCAGCCGACGGCCCGGGGCCCCCAGAGGTGAGAGCACCGCCAACAGGCGGGCGGCGGTGTCGATCTCCTCCTCGAACTCCCGGCGCAGCGGAACCAACCGCACCCGGTCCTCCGGATCGACCGCACTGATGCAGCGGTCCAGGACGCTGCGCCCCACCGCGGCGCCGTACAGGTGGGCCCGCAGATACATCGCCACCGCCGTCGGGCCGCGTGCCGGGGCCAGCACGGGCAACCAGGGGTCGGGGAAGCGGACCGGCGGCTGGGCCGACCGGGGAGTGCGGGGCATCGGTGCTCCGTTCGTCGCGCGGCGGTGGTCACGTCGGGTCGCCGACCCTCGTCACGGTAGGCGTCCGGGCGCGTACCGGCCACTGCTCGGCGCCGGTGACAGGTGCCCTAGACTGGCCGTGCCCGAAAAGACACCGAGGAGAACCCACTGTGACAGCATCCGGACGGCCCGTCGTCCTCATCGCCGACAAGCTCGCCCAGTCGACCGTCGACGCGCTCGGCGACGCCGTGGAGGTCCGCTGGGTGGACGGCCCGGATCGCCCCAAGCTGCTCGAGGCGGTCGCCGACGCCGACGCACTGCTCGTGCGCTCGGCCACCACCGTCGACGCCGAGGTGCTCGCCGCCGCGCCGAACCTCAAGATCATCGGGCGCGCGGGCGTCGGCCTGGACAACGTCGAGATCCCCGCCGCCACCGAGCGCGGCGTCATGGTGGTCAACGCGCCCACCTCCAACATCCACTCGGCCGCCGAGCACGCGGTCGCGCTGCTCATGTCCGCCTGCCGCCAGATCCCAGCCGCGGACCGCACCCTGCGCGAGCACACCTGGAAGCGCAGTTCCTTCAACGGCGTCGAACTGCTCGGCAAGACCGTCGGCGTCGTGGGCCTGGGCCGCATCGGCCAGCTCGTGGCGCAGCGACTCGCCGCCTTCGAGACCAACCTCATCGCCTACGACCCCTACCTGCCCGCCGCCCGCGCGGCGCAGCTGGGTATCGAGCTGGTCGACATCGACGAGCTGGTCTCCCGCGCCGACATCATCACGATGCACCTGCCCAAGACCAAGGAGACCGCCGGTCTCTTCGACGCCGAGCGGCTGGCCCGTGCCAAGGACGGCGTCGTGATCGTCAACGCCGCCCGCGGCGGTCTGATCGTCGAGGACGCGCTCGTCGACGCCCTGAAGTCCGGCAAGGTCCGCTCCGCGGCGCTCGACGTGTTCGACACCGAGCCGTGCACCGACTCGCCGCTCTTCGAGCTCGAGAACACCGTCGTCACGCCGCACCTCGGCGCCTCCACCAGCGAGGCGCAGGACCGCGCCGGCACCGACGTCGCCCGCAGTGTGCTGCTCGCCCTGCGCGGGGAGTTCGTCCCCGACGCCGTCAACGTCACCGGTGGTCCCGTCGGCGACGAGGTCGCACCCTGGCTCGACCTCGTCCGCAAGCTCGGACTGGTCGCCGGCCACCTGTGCCCGGGTATCCCGACGACCGTCCGGATCGACGTCGCCGGCGAGCTCGCATCCGAGCAGGTCGACGTTCTCGGGCTGGCCGCCCTGCGCGGCATGTTCTCCGCGATCACCGACGAGCCCGCGACCTTCGTCAACGTCGGCCAGATGGCCGAGCAGCGGGGGGTCACCCACTCGGTGGAGACCCACAGCGAGTCCAAGTCCTACCGCAGCACCGTCACCGTCACGGCCGTGGCCGCGGATGGCGCGTCGGCCGATGTCACCGGCACGCTGGCCGGCCTGGACCAGGTGCAGAAGATCGTCCGGATCAACGAGCGCGGGTTCGACCTGCGCGCCGAGGGCCAGAACCTGTTCGTCCACTACTCCGACCGCCCGGGCGTGCTCGGCAAGGTGGGCTCCATCCTCGGCGGGGAGGGCATCGACATCCAGGCCGCCGCACTGAGCCAGGACGCCTCCGGCGAGGGCGCGTCGCTGATCCTGCGGGTCGACCGCACGGTCGCCGAGCCGACCGTCGACCGGATCGTCTCCGAGCTCGACGCCACCGCGACCCAGATCAACCTGGTCTGAGCGGGGACGACGACATCATGAAGCTCGCAGTCATCCCCGGCGACGGTATCGGCGTCGAGGTCACGGCCGAGGCACTGAAGGTGCTCGACGCGCTGGTCCCCGGTGTCGAGAAGACCGACTACGACCTCGGCGCGCGCCGGTACCTCCGCAACGGCGAGACCCTGACGGACGCGGACGTGGAGAGCCTCCGAGGCCACGACGCGATCCTGCTGGGTGCCATCGGTGATCCCCGCTCCGTGCCGGCCGGCGTGCTCGAGCGGGGCATGCTGCTCCCGCTGCGGTTCGCACTCGACCACCACGTCAACCTGCGGCCCTCCCGGCTCTTCCCAGGGTCGGCCACCCCGCTGAAGGACCCGGGCGAGATCGACTTCGTCGTCGTCCGCGAGGGCACCGAGGGGCTCTACACCGGTAACGGCGGTGCGATCCGTGTGGGGACACCGCACGAGATCGGTACCGAGACCTCGGTCAACACCCGGTACGGCGTGGAGCGCGTGGTCCGCGACGCGTTCTCCCGTGCGCAGTCGCGTCGCAACAAGCTCACCCTGGTCCACAAGACCAACGTGCTCGTCAACGCCGGTGGGCTGTGGCAGCGCACCATCGACGAGGTGGCTCCGGAGTTCCCCGGGGTCGAGGTGGACTACTGCCACATCGACGCCGCCACCATCTACATGGTCACCGATCCGTCCCGGTTCGACGTGATCGTCACCGACAACCTCTTCGGCGACATCATCACCGACCTCGCGGCCGCGGTCACCGGAGGCATCGGCACCGCGGCGTCGGGCAACATCGACGCCTCCGGGACCAACCCGTCCATGTTCGAGCCCGTCCACGGTTCGGCCCCGGACATCGCCGGACAGGGCAAGGCCGACCCCACCGCCGCCATCCTGTCCGTGGCACTGCTGCTGCGCCACCTCGGTCACACGGCCGAGGCCGATCGAGTGGAGGCGGCCGTCGAGGCGGACCTCGGCTCGCGCGGCGACGCCCCGATCGTCACCTCCGAGGTGGGCGACCGGATCGTCGCGGCCGTCAGCGGGTAGACCACCGCCCCGCTGACCCCACGTCCGGACCCCGGCCCGCGGGTGTGAATCGCGAGAAGTGATCACACCGCGGGCCGTCGGCGTCCACAGTGGTGGAATGGACGTCGAACTCGCCGAGGTGCGGGACTTCCTCGCGCGCTGCGCTCCTTTCGACGAGCTGCCCGGAGAGGTGCTCGACCGCCTGCCCGCGCGGCTCAGTCAGCGCTACCACCGGCGGGGGACCGTCATTCTGGAGGCGGGGGACGCGAACGACACCCTCCACATCATCCGCACGGGCGCCGTCGAGGTGTGCGACCCGGGCGGTGCCCTGCTCGACGCGCGCGACGAGGGTGACTGCTTCGGCTACTCGACGCTGACCGGTTCCGGCCCGTCGCGGTACCGCATGGAGGCGGTCGCGGACACCCTGCTGCTCGAGATGCCGCGCGAGGTGTTCGACGAGCTCGCGGCCGCCCACCCCGGTATCCGCGACTTTTTCGGTGCGCGGAGCGATCGGATCCGCCAGGACCTCGCCTCCGCCCGGGTCGCCGCGGCCGGGGGAGACCCGCTGAGCACACCGGTGGGCGATCTCCTCACCCGCGACGCGGTCACCACGGGGCCCGGGACCACCATCCTCGAGGCGGCGCAGATCATGTCGCGGGAACGCGTCTCCGCGCTGCTCGTGGTGGAGGACGGACGCGTGGTCGGCATCTTCACCGATCGCGACCTGCGCTCGAAGGTGGTCGCGGTCGGCGGTGACACCGCGGCGCCGGTGTCGACGATCATGACCCACGACCCGGTCTCGGTGGACGCCCGGACCCGCGCGTTCGACGCGACCCTGCTCCAGATCGAACGCGGCGTCCATCACCTGCCGGTGTGGGAGGAGGGCGCCCCCGCGGGCATGGTCACGAGCGGGGACCTGCTCCGTCTGGCGCAGGCGGACCCCGTCTATCTGGCCGCGCGGATCTCGCGGGCCCCCGACACCGAGACGGTGGCGGAACTGTCCGCCCGGTTGCTGCCGCTGGTCGGCGAGTTCATCCGGCGGGGCACCACGCCGCGGGATATCGGCCGGGTCGTCACCGCCACCGCCGACGCGGCGACGCGGCGCCTGATAGCGCTGGCGGAGGCCGAACTCGGACGGCCTCCCGTGCCGTACTGCTGGGTGGGACTCGGTTCCCAGGCCCGGGGTGAGCTCGGGGTGTCCAGCGACCAGGACAACGCGCTGATCCTCGACGACAGGGCAGGCGGGGTCCCCGGCTCCGACGAGTACTTCGCGGAACTCGCCGACCGCGTCTGCACGGGACTCGACCGGGCGGGCTTCCCGCTCTGCCCCGGTGGGGTGATGGCGACCAACCCCCGGTGGCGCCGGACCTGCGCGGAGTGGGAGGGGACGGTACGGGACTGGGTCGGGGCCCCCGAAGCCGACGCGGTGCTGCACAGTCAGGTGTTCTTCGACCTCCGTCCCGTCCACGGTGAAAGCGGACTCGCCGCCCGCGTCCAGCGCGAGATGCTCGTCCGCTCGAAGGGCAGCCCGCGCTTCCAGGCGCATCTGGCCCGGATCGCGTGTGAGTGGCAGCCGCCACTCGGTTTCCTGCGCGGACTCGTCGTCGCGAGCCGGGGCGAGTACCGCAACACCCTGGACCTCAAGGCCGGGGGGATCGCGCCCGTCGTCCAGATCGCGCGTCTGTACGCCCTGTCCGCGGGACTGGACGAGGTGTCGACCCTCGGCCGGCTCGACGCGGCGGCCACCGCCGGGGTGATCGCCCGCTCGGATGCCGAGAACCTCATCGAGGCGTTCCGGTTCCTGCGCGGGCTGGCCTTGCGCCACCACGCACGTCAGATCCAGGAGCACTCGGACCTCGACAACAACGTGGACCCGTCGACCCTCGGCACCAAGGACCGCCATCGGCTCCGGGCGGCGTTCCGGATCATCGCGGGAGCGCAGAGCGCGCTGCAGATCCGATACCGGGTCGGACAGATGTGATGGTCCTGCCACGGCTGACCGCGGCCGGCCGCCGGAGGAGTGCCGCCCGCCGGGCCCCCGACGGGCCACTGCGGCGATTTCTGGAGACACCGCCGCCGGATCCGACCACTCCGCTCGAGGACCTGTCCCTCCTCGCGGTGGACGTCGAGACCACCGGGCTCGATCCCCGGCACGACCGGGTCCTGGCGGTCGGGTTCGTCCCCGTCGACGGGGACCGGATCGTCCTGGGCGGAGCGGGATCGGTGCTGCTGCGTCCCGATCACGGTCCGGACGACGACGACGGGGTGGGGCAGAGTGCCACCGTGCACGGACTCATGGACGACACGATGGCCACCGGGGAGGATGTCGAGGACGTCCTGGACCGGGTGTTCACGGCTCTGACCGGGCGGGTGTTGGTCGCGCACTACTGCCCGATAGAGGTCGACTTCCTGCGAGCGTTGTGTCGGCGCACGTTCGGCATCCGGCCACCACTGGAGTCCGTCGACACCCTGGAACTGCACCGGCGGGTCCTGGGCGGGGGCGTCGACATGGGCTTCACCGCCGACCCGTCGCCCGAGAGGCTGCGGCTCTGGGGTGCTCGCGAGAGGTACGGGTTGCCGCAGTACCGCGCACACGACCCGCTGGTCGACGCCCTCGCCTGCGCCGAGCTGTACCTCGCACAGGTCACCGAGCTCCGCGACCGTGGGGCGCGAACGCTGCGGGACCTGCGGACCGCCTAGGATCGCGGGTATGCGTCTCGCCCGTATCGCCCACCCGCAGGGATTCGCCTTCGTCGAGGTCCGCGGAGACATGTCCGACCCGTCCTCGCTGACCTGTGCCGAGATCTCCGAGCACCCCTTCGGTACCCCCGAGTTCACCGGCCGCGAATGGCCGCTGGCCGACGTGCGTCTGCTCGCCCCGATCCTGGCCTCCAAGATCGTGTGCGTCGGTAAGAACTACGCCGACCACGCCGAGGAGATGGGGTCGGAGGCCCCGGCCGAGCCCCTGATCTTCCTCAAGCCCAACACGTCGGTCGTCGGCCCCGAGGCGTCGATCGCCTACCCGCCGAGTTCGGAGCGGGTCGACCACGAGGGCGAGCTGGCCGTGGTGATCGGGCAGCCGTGCCGGGACGTCGCCGCCGCGCGGGCCCACGAGGTCATCCTCGGCTACACCTGCGCCAACGACGTCACCGCCCGCGACCAGCAGCTCTCGGACGGTCAGTGGACGCGGGGCAAGGGGTACGACACCTTCTGCCCGCTGGGTCCGTGGATCGTCACCGACCTGGACCCCAACGGGCTCGACGTCCGGGTCACCCTCACCCACCCCGACGGCACGTCCGAGGTGCGGCAGGACGGCAACACCTCCCAGTTCATGCACACCGTCGGCGAGATCGTCGAGTACGTCAGCCGGGTCATGACCCTCCTTCCCGGCGATGTGATCCTCACGGGTACCCCGGCAGGGGTCGGCCCGATGCTGCCCGGCGACCGTGTGACAGTCGAGATCGAGGGCATCGGCTCGCTGACGAACCCCGTCGTCGACCGGTAGGTCCGGGCGACCGGCGCCGACCATCGCTCTAGGACGCTCCGAACGCCCTCAGGATGGTGCGGAGTTTGGCGCCGGTCTCGGCGACCTCGTCGTCGGGTTGCGAGTCCGCGACCAGGCCGCCGCCGGCCCAGGCGATCGCTCCCGACCGGTCCGCGTCGATCTCGGCGCACCGGATGGTGACCATCCAGTCGCCGTCTCCGCCGGCGTCCGACCACCCGACGGCCCCGGCGTAGAATCCCCGTTCCCCTTCTATCGCGGCGATGAGCCTCCGGGCCTCGTCCGTCGGTGTCCCGCACACCGCCGGCGTGGGGTGCACGGCGAGGGCGAGGTCCAGCGAGGTGGTGCGGGGGTCGGCGACACGGCCCCGGATACGGGTCCCGAGGTGCCACATCTCGCGGGTGGACGTGAGAGTGGGGCGGTCGGGGATCTCCAGATCCGTGCACAGTGGTTGCAGGGCCCGTGCCAGCGACTCCACCACGAAGGCATGCTCCGAGGCGTCCTTGCCCGACGCCCGCAGGGCGCGGCCCGCGGCCTGGTCCGCGACAGGGTCGGTGGAGCGGGGCGCGGAGCCGGCCAGCGGGTGGCATTCCACCAGATCGCCGCGGCGGCGCACGAGGAGTTCGGGGCTCGACCCCACCAGGACGCGCCCGGCGTGGAGCCCGCCGGCGGGGGAGAGGTCGACGAGGTACCCGTCCGCCGCCGGGCTGGAGTCGATGAGTGCTGCGCACACGGCGTGGGGGTCGATGGGCTGATCGGCCGACAGCCGGACCGCCCTGGCCAGCACCACCTTGTCGATCTCGCCGGAGCGCACCCCCGCGATCGCGGTCGACACCCTGGCGCGGTGCTCCGAGGACGAGGGGATCTCCCGGGTGACGTGGGTGCGGGTGCGCATCCGGCGGAAGTAGGCGGGGGGCTCCAGTGGGCCGTCGACGCGCACCACCACGTCGGGTTCGACGAGGGCCGCGGGCGCGTCGGGCTCGAAACCGATCGCGCCCACGATCAGACCACTGGCGCCGGACCGCAGGGCCAGGGCCGCGTCCGCCGGATCCGTGAACGAGTTCAGGGCACCCTGGGTGCGCAGCGAGCCCGTCGGACGGGACAGCAGGAAGTCCGGGGCGGTCACCGGGCGCGCGACGTCGGGTTGGTGCCCAGACGCCACGGCACGCCTCCCTCGATTCGGACTCCTGCGTGGATCGCGCCTCCTCGGACGGCGGCCACGGGTACCCGCCGATCCTAGGCCGGTCCTCGCCGGGGGTGCGAGCCGGGACCGTCACTAGGATGGGCTCCATGACCGCCTCGAACGTCCGCGTCCGCTTCTGTCCGTCCCCCACCGGCACACCCCATGTGGGTCTCGTCCGTACGGCCCTGTTCAACTGGGTCCACGCCCGGCACACGGGCGGCACGTTCGTCTTCCGCATCGAGGACACCGACGCCGCCCGGGATTCGGAGGAGTCGTACCAGTCGCTCCTCGACGCCCTGCGGTGGCTCGGCCTGGACTGGGACGAGGGTCCCGAGGTGGGTGGCCCGTACGCGCCGTACCGCCAGTCCGAGCGGCGCGATCTGCACCTGGACGTGGTGCGCAGGCTGGTCGAGGCGGGGGAGGCGTACGAGTCGTTCTCCACCCCCGAGGAGGTCGAGGCCCGCCACCGGGCCGCCGGGCGGGACCCCAAACTCGGGTACGACGGGTTCGATCGCGACCTCACGGAGGACCAGAAGCAGGCGTTCCATGACGAGGGGCGCGGCGCGGTGATCCGGTTGCGGATGCCGGACGAGGATCTCGCCTGGGACGACCTGGTCCGCGGGGAGACCGTGTTCAGGGCGGGCACCGTGCCGGACTTCGCGCTCACGCGGGCCAACGGGATCCCGCTCTACACGTTGGTCAATCCGGTCGACGACGCACTGATGAAGATCACCCACGTCCTCCGGGGCGAGGATCTGCTCAGCTCCACCCCCCGACAGATCGCCCTCTACCGTGCCCTGATGCGGATCGGGGTGGCGGATGACGTCCCCGCGTTCGGGCACCTGCCGTTCGTCATGGGCGACGGCAACAAGAAGCTGTCCAAGCGTGACCCCGAGTCGGACCTGTTCCTCCACCGCGACCGCGGGATGTTGCCGGAGGGGTTGCTCAACTACCTGGCCCTGCTCGGGTGGGGGCTGTCGGATGACCGCGACGTGTTCTCCCTGCAGGAGATGATCGAGGCGTTCGACGTGCGCCAGGTGAACGCCAACCCGGCCCGCTTCGACCAGAAGAAGGCCGACGCGATCAATGCCGAGCACATCCGGCAGCTGCCGGCCGAGGAGTTCGCCCGCCGCCTGCGCGAGTACCTCGTCGCGCACCCCGACGAGGACGGGGTGACCCTGCCGGAGAGTTTCGACGCCCAGCGGTGGGCGATCGTGGCAGATCTCCTCCAGACCCGCATCGTCGTCCTGTCGGATGCGTGGAAGCTCATCCGGTTCCTCCTCGTGGACGAGGCCGGGTTCACCGTCGACGCCCAGTCTGCGGCAAAGAACCTCAAAGCGGAGTCCCGAGAGGTCGTGGACGTGGCGATCGCGGCGCTGGAAGCAGTCGAGGAGTGGACGACCCCGGCCATCGAGGCCGCACTGTCCGGCGCGCTGGTGGAGGACCTGGGCATCAAGCCGCGCAAGGCCTACGGGCCCGTGCGGGTGGCGGTCACGGGATCGCACATCTCGCCGCCGCTGTTCGAGTCGTTGGAGCTGCTCGGTCGGGAGGCCACACTGTCGCGGCTGCGGTCCGCGCCCGTCGCCGACTAGCTCGGGGTCCGGAAACAGACGGATTGACCGGGCGATTTGCTATTCACCCTCGGTGGTTTGATAGTCTCTTCGAGGCGCCCCGCGAGGGGCGGAAAAGTGAATGCAGTGGCCTATGGTGTAATTGGCAACACAGCGGTTTCTGGTACCGTCGTTCTAGGTTCGAGTCCTGGTAGGCCAGCTGAGCGCGTCGCAGCGCTCGCTACAGCGGATCCCACGCGGATCCGTGTCCTAGCCCCCGTCGTCTAGCGGCCTAGGACGCCGCCCTCTCACGGCGGTAGCGTGGGTTCGAATCCCATCGGGGGTACAGCAGAAGGCGCCCGGAGCACAACGCTCCGGGCGCCTTCCTCGTTGCGGGGGACGGGGGCGGATTCCAGGGATCGCGGTCGGCCGTCGGCCCCCGCATTCGCGTCGCCGTTCAGGCCGGGGCCCGGACCGGCCCGGTAACCCTGCCCCGCCCCCGGAGGCGGATGAGATGGCGGGCGTGCTCGTCCAGTGCGTGGTCCTCGGCGGACACCGGGGCCCACCGGGGCACCGGGGTGGGTCTCCCGTCCGGCCCGAGTGCCGCACAGACGGTCAGGCAGTGGGTGGTGAGCGTCCTCTCCGGAGAGGTGGCCTCTCCGGAGCTCACATGGACCGAGACGTGCATGGTCTCGTGACCCGTGTGCAGCAGACGGGCCTCCACCTCCACGACGTGGCCGATCTTCACCGGGTGGTAGAACCGGACACCGCCGGCGTACACCGAGGTGCAGGGGGTACCCGACCACCGGGTGGCGCAGAGGTTCGCCGCGTCGTCGATCCAGGACATGATGCGCCCGCCGTGCGCGTTGCCGCCCCAGTTGACGTCCCCGGGTGCCGCGAGGAACCGCAGGGTCGAACGAGGCGCTGTGCCCGCGGCGGAATAGGTCTGCTCCGCCATCGCCCGTTCGATGTCCTTGCGCAGCCCGATGCGCATGACAGCCTCGTCGGACTCGTGGACCTCCAGGCGGGACGCGGGCGTCCAGGGAGGTACGGGGGTGGGTGCGCCGTCGCGGACGGCGATGAAGACCACGAGGCACTCGGCGCAGTGCCGGTAGTCGAGCGTCACGGGATCGCAGGCCCGGACGTCGCACTGGATGTGCATCGACGTCGAACCCGTGTGGACGAGTCGGGCCGAGACCTCGATGAGTTCGCCGGAGACGACCGGGCGGGAGAAGCGGATGTTCCCGACATAGGCGGTGACGGCGTATCCGCCGGACCACCCCGCCGCCAGGGCGTAGGCGGCCTTGTCGATCCACTCGAGGATGCGGCCGGTGTGCACCTGCGTGCCCGTGCCGACATCGGTGGGCGCGGCGAGGAACCGCAGGACGGTCTGACGAGGTGTGGTCACGCTCCGCACGCTAGTGACGGCGCGTGACGGGACGGTTGCCGCGCGTACGGATTCCGTGACGGACTCCTCACCCCCGCGCCGACGGACGGTGAGCCGGGACGCGGGGGCGTGGGAGGAGAATCAGTCCACCGTCTCTTTGAGGGTGTCCTCGCGCACGAACAGCAGCAGCACCGTGGCGACCAGGATGAGCGGCACCACGACGTGGTAGATCGGCACCAACGCGTCGTTGTAGGAGCTGACGATCGCGTCGTGCAGGGGCCCGGGCAACGCGGCCAGGATCTCCGGGCTCATGGAGTTGGCCGCACCCGAACCGTTCGAGAAGGTCTCGGCCACCGCGGCGCCCTCGGGACCGAGTTCCGCGGCCGCGGCGGGGACCCGCTCGCCCATGAGATCGGCGAGCCGGCTGACGAACAGCGAACCCACGATCGCCGAACCCATGGTGCCGCCGATCTGGCGGAAGAAGTTGTTGGACGCCGTGGCGGTGCCGACCATCGTGATCGGGAAGGTGTTCTGCACGATCAGCACGAGCAGTTGCATGCACAATCCGAGACCGAAGCCGAACACGAACAGCACCACGCCCAGGTGCACCAGGGTGTCTCCGGCCTCCAGCGAACCGATGAGCCACAGGCCCGCGGCCATGATCACGGTGCCGACCACCGGGTACCACTTGTAACGGCCGGTCCGGCTGACGATGTTGCCCACGATGATGGACGTGCCCATCATGCCGGCCATCATCGGCGTCATCATCAGTCCGGCGGCGGTGGGGCCGAGCCCGTGGACCATCTGGATGTAGGTGGGCAGGTACGCCATGCAGCCGAACATCGCGACACCGACCAGGAGCCCGGCGCCGGTCGAGAGCGAGAAGTTCCGCTCGGCGAACAGCGTCATGGGGATCAGCGGGTGTTCCGAGCGCAACTCGACCAGGACGAACGCGACCGCGCACACGACGAACAGGGCGCCCATGCCGAGGATCATCGGGTCCGTCCAGTCGTACCGGTTACCGCCCCAGGAGGAGATGAGGATCAGAGCGGTGGTGCCGGTGGCCATGAGGACCGTGCCGGGCCAGTCGGTTCGTCGACCGGCGCCACGATTCGGCAGGCGGAGCCAGACCACGGCCACGACGAGGGCGACCAGGCACACGGGGAGGTTGAACCACAGGGCCCAGCGCCAGCCGGGGCCCTCGGTGAAGAACCCGCCGAGCAGGGGGCCCAGAACGGAGGACAGTCCGAAGACGGCGCCCAGCACGCCCATGTACCGGCCGCGCTGCCGGGCGGGGACGACGTCGGCGACGATCGCCTGGGAGAGCACCATGAGACCACCGCCACCGAGGCCCTGGATCGCGCGGGCCACGATGAGCAGGTCGATGTCCCACGCGACCGCCCCCAGAAGAGAGCCCGCCGAGAACAGGAGGATCGCGGTCACGAAGAGCGGCTTGCGGCCGATCTGGTCGCCGAGTTTGCCGTAGACCGGCAGGCCGATCGTCATGGTGAGCAGGTAGACGGTGATGACCCAGCTCATCCGGTCGACCCCACCGAGGTCGGCCACGATGGTCGGCAGTGCCGTGGCGAAGATCATCTGGCCCAGGGAGACGATGAGCATCCCGAGCAGCAGGGAGGTGAACACCAGCGGCACGTTGTGGGTCACCGGCGCCGGAGCCGCGGAGGTCGTGGTTCCCGGATCGGCGCCGGGGGAGGGCGCGGTAGTGCGGATATCGGTTTCGCTCATGCGGGACCCCCGGCGGGATGTGAGGCGGAGGGTGCGGTGGGCGCCGTGGCGGGGGGTGCGGTGGTGTCGGGTGCGGTGGTGTCGGGTGCTCCCGCGAGCAGGGCGAGTTGCCGCAACGCGGTGGCGCAGTCACCGTCGAGGTCCCCGAAGGTGGCGGAGTCGCGGGCGAGCCACGCGGACAGCCCGAGGTTCGCCGATGCCGCGACCAGGGCCACGCAGGCCCGGGCCTCGGCCTCGACCGCCACCCCGGCCAGCCGACGCAGCGACGGGTGCCGGTCGAGGTGCACGATGACCAGGTCGGTCAGTCGGAGTTGGAAGCGCGACGAGGCGGTCATCCGCGCGGCCGCCAGCTCGGGCTCGGCGCGGAAGATGGCCCGGCGGCGCTGGGCCAGCGTGGCGGTCTGGTCCCTGTCGGCGGTACGGGTCGCCGCGAAGGCGGCGAGGTAGAGACGGAGTAGCGCGTCGAGAACGCCCCCCTCGCCGCGGTCGAGGAAGGCGGCGCGGTCGGCCTCGGTGACGTCCTCGGGCGTGGCGCCGATGACGGCGGCCTCCTTGGAGGGCACGTAGTTGAAGAACGTCCGCTTGGAGATCTCGGCGGCGGCGCAGATCTGGTCGACCGTCACCGCGTCGAAGCCGTACTCGAGCACCAGGGAGGTCGCCGCGTTCTCGATGGACACCATGGTCGCGCGACGCTTCCGGTCGCGCAGTGAGTCGGGGTCGGGGGGAGAGGACATGCCGGTCACGATAGCCGCTTACTTCACCGAGTGCATCTTTACACCCGGTGCACGGGGTGATGTCGCGATTTGGTTCGTCGTCCACCATCCGGATATAGTGGTCGAGCGCCAAGCCCCCGTCGTCTAGCGGCCTAGGACGCCGC
>NZ_JAALDN010000185.1 GCF_014144855.1 Dietzia maris
GGCGGAGGTCGTCGCGGACCTGTGGGACCGGGCGGTGGCGCTGCGGGGCTGATCGACGCCCGGCCGGGTGCGGGTCACCCGGCCCGCCGCTCGGCCTCGGCGGCGATGTCCGCCAGGTCCTGCTCCATCGTCCTGCGGGTCGACTTCTCGGCGAACCGGCCCATCACGGACATCACGACCCGGGAGACTGCGGGGGCGTGAGCGGTGTGTGCACCGAACCGCATCCGCAGGGTCGAACCGCCGTCGGCGTCCGGGGTGATGGTGAAGACGGTCTTGTACTCGGTGCCGCCGCTCTCGGCGACGATGGTGGTGGAGTGTGGCGGCTCGACGGCCAGCACCATCATCTCCTCGGTCGCCTTCATACCGAACATCTTGCGCGTCTCACGCCAGCGCAGACCGGGCTGGTACGGGCCGGAGGTGAGGATCTCGACCGCCAGCACGCCACTGAGCGTGCGATGCGCCTCGGGGATGTCTGTGAGCACGGCCCACACGGTGTCGGGGTCGGCGGCGACGTGGCGGGTCAGGTCGAGTTCCATGGCTCCACGGTACCGGCGCGTGTGGACGAAACGGGTCGCGACAGAACGGGTTGCGGAAATGCGGAAACCGGCCCCCGCCGGAGCGGGGGCCGGTCTCACTGTGCGCTCGGGCCGACCGCAGCCGGGCCCGGGCGAGGCGCCGTCAGGCGCGTCGGCTCAGGAGCCGAGGGTCTCGGTGACCGTCTTGACGATGTCGCCGAAGAAGCCGAGAACGCTGGCGGCGAGGTCGCCACCGCCGTCGACGACCTGCGAGCCGGTGTTGACGGCGGCCGAGCCGGTGGCGAGGCCGGGGAGGAAAGACTCGATGGAACCCATGAGATGGTCCTTTCGTCGGGGATGCGACGCCTGGTGCGTCACTCGGTGTGCGGAGTTCCCGGCGAGCACGTGGCTCATCGGGAACTCACCTCCGGACGCTACGTACGGCTACAGCAGGATTCACCCGGTTCAGTGCCGAGCGCGGGCGATGGAAAGGGAATGCCTTTTACTTTCGCTGGTCGGCGCCGGTCCGCGGTTTAATGTGATCTGCGCCATATTCATTGCTGAAAGGCGCGCCGCACTTTTCCGGAAAAGCCTGGGAGGCGGGAGAAGAACGGGCCAATAACTGCACAACGCCGGCATCCTCGAAAGAGGATGCCGGCGTTGAAAGCGACTAGGACCTCGCGGGTCCGGCGTCACTCAGCTCAGAGCGAGCCCACGACGTCGCCGAGCGAACCGGTGACGGTGTTGTAGACGCCGCCAGCGGCGTCGGAACCGGTGGTGAGGAAGCCGTTAGCGGCCACGGAACCGGTGTTGATCAGCTGGTTGAAGAAGCCGAGGACGTCGGTGAAGATGGTCTCGATCATGGAGAACCCCTTTCGTTTGTGGGCGGCGCGAGGGTGCGCCGCTCTCGTGGTGCAGTCCTGCTTTCGGACTCGTGATGTACATCCCGAATCCGCTGGAGGACGTTACGCAGCACCCGCGGAATTACTACCTCCGGGGAGGTTTTCGCCCGGTGTTCCGGTCGCACACTTTCTTATCAATGCAGATAAGGGGGCTCCCCATTTTTCTCGTGTTAGTTGGGTCACATTACTGAAATACCTCGGGCTTCAGCAGGCGCCCCGGCCCGACACGGGCGGTCGCATACCGCCGGCGGACCCCGGCGGGGGAGAATGGTCACCATGACTCCGCCGAACGCCGCCGTCGCCGCCCAGACGATCCCGCTCCCGCCGGGCTTCCGCGCCCACGCGGGTGCCGCGGGTCTGCGTGAGCGCGGGGATGACGTCTTCGTCGTCGTCAACGACGGTCCCTCCCCGGCGTCGTCGGCGGTGTTCACCCGATCCCTCTTCGCCGGACCGTCGGTCGTGCTCAGCCGCGCCAACGCGGCGAGCGGTCGGGCGCGCGGCGTGGTGGTCGTGGCCAAGAACGCCAACGTCGCCACCGGCGAACAGGGCATGGCCGACGCGCGCGAGGTGCTCGAGCATGCGGCCGCCGCCGTGGGGGCGGCGCCGGAGGAGATGCTCATCGCCTCCACCGGCGTCATCGGCCGGCGGTACCCGATGGACCTCCTGCGCACGCATCTCGACGGCCTGGCCGGTGCCGGGTTCGACGCCGACGCGGTCGCGCTGGCCACCGCGATGATGACCACGGACACCCATCCCAAGACGGCGCGGGTGGAGGTGACGACGACGACGGGCGGCACCGCCGAGATCGTGGGCATCGCCAAGGGCGTCGGAATGGTCGAACCGGACATGGCCACGATGATCGCGGTGCTGTTCACCGATGCCGCGGTGGAGCCGGGGGTGCTGGACTCCGCGTTCAGGGCCGCGGTGGACGAGACCTTCAACTGCCTGTCCGTCGACACCGACACCTCGACCTCGGACACCGCGATCGCCCTGGCCAGCGGCGCGGGCGACCCTGTCGGCGAGGTCGAACTGCGTGAGGCGTTCGAGGCGATCTGCCTCGACCTGACCCGCCAGCTCGCTCGCGACGGTGAGGGCGCCACCAAGCTCCTGACCGTCGAGGTCACCGGCGCGCGGGACCGGACCCAGGCCAAGCGGGTGGCCAAGGCGATCCTCAACTCCCCGCTGGTCAAGACCGCGGTCCACGGCGCCGACCCCAACTGGGGACGGGTCGCCATGGCGATCGGCAAGTGCCACGACGACACGGACATCGACCCCGAGCGGGTCCGCATCGTGTTCGGCGACCTCGAGACCTACCCGGCGTTCCCCGGCGAGGCCGAACTCGAGCGGCTCACCGAGATCATGCGGGCCGGGGAGGTCACCATCGCGGTCGACCTGGGTGTGGAGAGCGGCGCCGGCGTGGCCGGCGGGGCCTGCACCGTCTACGGCTGCGACCTGAGTCGCGAATACATCTCGATCAACGCTGATTACACGACATGAGCCGGCTGCACGACGGGAGCGCGGTGGAGGACCTCGAGGCGATCCGGGCGGTCTTCGCCCGGCGCCTGTACGTCATGGACACCAAACAGTGGGACGCCTACGGACCGTGCCACACCGAGGATGTGGTCAGCGAGTCGTGGGCGGCGAGCGGCGGCGCGGCCGAGGTGCGCGGGCGCGAGGCGCTCACCGCCGCGATCCGCGACACCCTCGACGGTCCGAACCCGGTGACGAGCGTCCACCACGGCCACACGCCGCTGCTGGAGCTGACGGGCCCGGACCCGACCACCGGTGAACCCACGGCCACCGGCATCTGGGCGATGGAGGACCGGTTGTGGTGGTCGGTCGACGGCCGTGAACGGCGGCTCCACGGCTGGGGGCACTACCACGAGCGGTACCGGAGGGTGGACGGGCAGTGGCTGATCGCCTACCGGCGGCTCGAACGGATCCGCGTGGACACCGGCTGGAATTGACACCGCCTGGAACTGACACCGCCTGGAGCTAACCCGCCGGGTTGGGATTGCGGCGGGCCATCGCCAGCAGCGTGTCGCGGGTGTCGTGCCACACGGTGCCGCTGATGTCGCCCCACGGGTCATGCCCGCCGGGGACCAGTGAGACCCGGGCCGGGTCGCCGGCGCGGCGGGCCGCCCGGACATACGACTCGGACTGCTCGGGCAGGACCACCTTGTCGTCGCGGCCGTGGACGCACACCACCGGAATCCCGGCGGGAAGATGCGTGGCCGGGGACGCGTCGACGTAGCGCTGGCGGCGATCGTCCGGGCGGCCACCGAGGAGCCTGTGGACGTACCGGTCGCCGGTGCGCTCGGCCATGAGCAGGTCCGTCACCCCGGCTAGGGAGACGCAGCCGGTGACCGGCACGACCGGCCGGGACCCGGGCAGCGAGGACGGCAACCGCGCCCGCCCCGCGACCCACAGCGCGAGGTGACCGCCGGAGGAGTGCCCGGCCACCACCACCCGGCGTAGATCCAGCCGGCCGTCGAGCTGCGCGGAGACCTCGGCGAGGTGGTCGACGGCATCGCAGACGTCCGCCACGGTGGTGGGCCAGCCGCCGCCGGAGTCCACCCGCCGGTACTCGACGTTCCACACCGCCACGTCGAAGGACGCCAGGTCGCGTGCATGGTTCTCCATGTACGCCAGGCCGAGCGAGTCCTTCCACCCCCCGCCGTGGACGAGCACCACCACCGGCAGCGCCGGATTCGCGGAGTCGGGCAGGTACAGGTCGCCGAACGTCTGGCCGTCGGTGTCGCCCGGATCGGCGTAGTAGTGGCGGCGGGGCTCGGTCACCGGGACGGCTCCCTCGGGCGGCACGTACGGGCGCGGCGCCACCGAGTCCGCATTCTGGCCGGAACCGGACCCCTCGTCGTCGTCACCCGCTCCGATCATCGACGTCAGGGCCCACCCCGCCGCCCCGCCCAGGCCGGCCGAGAGGCCGATGAGCAGCGAGCGGCGAGACAGGTCGGGCCGGGCGCGGCGCGACGTGCGGCGGCTGGGCATGCGACTACTGGGCATGCGGCGGCTGGACCTCCTGGTAGGGGGCGCCGGCCGGGTCGGGCGGGGGGACTCAGACGGTGCCGGCGACGACGTCGTTCTCCGCGCCATCGTAGAACGGGACGTACCCGTTCTCCTTGGACAACACGTAGAGCGGGTCATCGAACTTCGAGGTGTCGAACGCCTGATCACGCAATTCGTTCTTGCGGCTCTTGTAGGTCGAGGTCTGCTCGAGCTCCTTGGACAGTCGGACGAACAGGGGCACCGCGTACGAGGGCAGCGAGTCGCGCAGGTGCTTCGCCATCGCCGCACCGTCGAAGTCGGACTTGTTGTGCAGACGCACCGCCGCCATCCCCGCCTTGCCGTCGGCATCCGGGACGGCCACCCCGTAGACCACGGCCTGGTCCACCTCGGGGAGGGAGCTGATCGCACCCTCGACCTCGGTGGTGGCCACGTTCTCGCCCTTCCAGCGGAAGGTGTCGCCCAGGCGGTCGACGAAGGACGCGTGCTTGAGCCCCTGGTCGAGCATGAGGTCGCCGGAGACGAACCAGGCGTCACCGTCGCTGAAGGCGTCACGGACGATCTTCTTCTCCGTGGCCTCGGCGTCGGTGTAGCCGTCGAAGGGCTGGGAGTCGGAGATCCCGCTGATCAGCAGGCCGGTCTTGCCCTTGCCGACCTTCGTCAGCCGGCCGTCGTCGCCCCGGCGGGGCTCACCCGTCTCGGGGTCGTAGTCGACGATCGCGAAGTCCATGGGGCAGTAGCCGGTGGTCCGTGGGACGTTGAAGGCGTTGACGAACGCGATGTTGCACTCGCTGGCCGCGTAGAACTCGCAGATCCGACCGATCCCGAACCGCTCCTGGAACTCGTGCCAGATCTCGGGGCGCAGGCCGTTGCCGGTCATGACGCGGATGGAGTGGTCGCGGTCGCCCGGGCCGGGATCCTGGTTGAGCAGGTACCGGCAGATCTCGCCGATGTAGATGGCCGCGGTCGCGCCGGCCGCGCGGGCCTGGTCCCAGAACTTCGACGCCGAGAAGTGTTCCTCGATCGCCATGCAGGCGCCCGCGGCGAGCACGCAGCCGAGGCCCACCGTGAGGGCGTTGTTGTGGTACATCGGCAGCGGGCAGAGCAGGACGTCGTCCTTGCGCAGGCGCACGCCCGACAGGCCGAACCCGGCCATCGCCTTGTTCCAGCGGTAGTGGGACATCGTCGAGGCCTTGGGTAGCCCCGTCGTGCCCGAGGTGAAGACGTAGTAGGCGGTCTCGTCACCGACGGTGGCGTCGGCCTCCGGCGGGTTGGTGTCACCCACGTCGTCGCCCAGGGCGTCGAGCTCGTCCTCCAGCCAGGTCAGGTCGGACAGCTCCTCCGGGCGGTGGTTCGCGCGGAACTCGCGGAAGGGCAGGTCGACCGGGGAGCTGACGGCGATGAGCTCGCCGACCCAGTTCTCCCGGGGGACGGACTGGACGGCCTCGGCGCACTCGGCGCCGACGAGCACGACCTTGGACTCGATGATCTGCTGCGAATGGTCGAGGACCTCGCCGCGCTGGTGGTGGTTGAGCAGGCCCACCGACGCGCCGACCTTGACCGCACCCAGGATCGCGAGCATGACCTCGGTGCGGTTGACCATGCAGATGCCGACGGTGTCGCCCCGCTCCACCCCGCGCGCCCTGAGCACCTCGGCGAAGCGGTTGGCCCGTCGGTTGGCCTCCCCGTAGGTGACCTCGGTGCCGAGGAACTTCAGGAAGGGGGCGTCGGGCCGGTCGGCCGCGAGTTTCTGGAAGCGGCGGCCGATGGACACCTTGTGGCTGCTGCGCGAGGTGCGGACGATGCGGAGACCGTTGAGGACGGACGGCAGGTCGGCGACCAGGGAGGGCAGGCCCTTGGCGAGGTCGGCCGGGCTGAGGGTCCGGGCGGCCTCGGACGGGCGGGCGGTGGCGGTGGACGTGTCGGTCACGGCTTCTCCTCTGTGGCGGTGGTGAGTGACTTCGCTGGGTCGCCCGCGAGGCCACGCCAGGCGAGCTCGACGACGACCCCGGCGGCCACCGACGTGGGGATCGAGCGGTGCGCGACGCGGTCGGCGACCGCCTCGCCCGCCCCGACGAGGGCGGTCGCGACGACCTCGAGCACCTCGCGGCTGCGCTCGTCGACGGAGTTCTGCGCGAGGAGGTCGGTGGTCAGATCCACCAGGACCGACCGGGTCTTCTCGACCTCCTCACGGAACTGGGGTTCGGCGAATGCCTGACGGTAGACGACGTTCCACGAGTCCGTGTGCTGGTCGACGAACTCCAGGAACGCCTGGACGACGCCCTCGAGTCTCCGCCGTGGTCCGGCGCTGCCGGTCGCGGCGTCGGTGAGGTGGTCGATGAGCCGCCCGGACTCCCGGACCACGCACGCGGCGAACAGTTCCTCCTTGGAGCCGTAGTACAGGTACAGCATCGGCTTGGAGATGCTGGCGTGGCGGGCGATGGTGTCCATCGAGGCCGACCGGTAGCCGAGATCGGAGAACACGCTGATCGCGGAATCGAGCATCTGTTGCTCGCGGATCGCGCGTGGGATGCGTTTGGTCCCCGTCGTCACAGGTCTCCTCCCGGCGGGCGCGCTGCGGTGCGGTGTGGTGCGGTCTGGTGTGGCGCGGTGTCATGTGCCACACCCAACTTACCCGCCGGTAAGGACTTATGGGAGCCGCTCCGCCGATCCGGCGGGCCGCGGGTGCTACTCTTCCGGCGTCGGTGTGCTCCACAGCACCCGCCGTGAGACATCGTCAGACACTGTCACGTGAACCGCAGGGAGAACCCGATGAGCTTCGGTACCGGAGCGCTCGCCAGCGCAGTCGGCGGAATCGTCCTCGGCGGCATCGTCGCCTTCGGGGTCAACACCGCCATGGCCGAGAACTCCATCCCCGAGGTCGCGCAGCCGCCGGCCGACCAGGCCCTGCTCGGCCAGGTCGAGTACGGCGCGCGCTGATCCCGCGCAGCCGTCAATCCCTCACGCCGGCGTAGGTGATCCGCGGGGCCCGATTCGGCGCCGGCGCGCGTGACGCGGTCGTCGCGTTCCTCGCTTTTCTCCTGCTGGCGTGCCTGCAGTCCCCGGGTCTGGTCGTCCCGGACACCAAGTACGACCTCGTCGTGGACCCCGGGCGCTTCCTCGCCCAGGCCACCCACCTGTGGACCGGGCTGTCCTTCTCCGGCCAGGTGCAGAACCAGGCGTACGGATACCTGTTCCCGCAGGGCCCGTTCTTCGCGGTCTTCGACCTGGTCGGGATGCCGGCCTGGCTGACCCAACGCCTGTGGTGGGCCGTCGTGCTGACCGTCGCCTTCGTCGGCGTGGTCCGCGTCGCCGCCGCGCTGCGCATCGGCACCCGCGTCACCCGCCCGGTCGCGGGCGTCCTCTACGCGCTCGCGCCGCGCATGCTCGGCGACCTGGGCTCGATCTCGTCGGAGATCTGGCCGGTCGCCCTCGCGCCCT
>NZ_JAALDN010000186.1 GCF_014144855.1 Dietzia maris
GGAGGGATCGCCGACCCCCGGGCCGGTGCCGCCGCACTCGAACCCACCGCCGGGGCCCTCAGCGCCGCCGGGGCCACCGACGTGCGGATCGTCACCTGGGGCGCCCCGGGCGCACAGGTGATCCTGCACTCCGGATGCGCCCGGGGCGCGGTCGTCGATTTCCTCGACGACCCGGATGCCGCTGAGCAGTCCACGGCCTGCCCGTCCTGACCGGCCGGGGTGCCTCACCGGGACGCGGGAGGCCAGGCGGTACCCTGCGAGTCGTGCCGCTGCCCACCCGAAGCACGTCGACCGTGCCCCGCGTCCTCACCCACGTGTTGTGGCCGCTGGCGATCATGACCGTCATCCACCGCGTCCTGATCAAGGCCGTCAACGGATCCATCACGAACGACTTCGGCACCGTCTACGCCGCCACCAGGCGTTTCCTGGCAGGTGAGCCGGTGTACGTCGAGAACCTGCTGACGGTGCAACCGCACTATCTCTACGCCCCCAGCGGGACGTTCGTCCTCGCCCCGTTCGGCCTGATCGACAACTACACGCTGGCGCGCTGGCTGTTCATCGGAATCAACACCGCCGCGATCATCGCGGCGCTGTGGCTGCTCATGCGGCTGTTCGACCTCGACGTCCGCTCGTTCGCCGCCCCCGCCATCCTGCTGGCGGCGTTCTGCACCGAGGCGGTCACCAACACGCTGGTATTCACCAACGTCAACGGCGTGATCTTCCTGTGCCAGGTGGCGTTCCTCTACCTGCTGCACCGACGGCGCCTCTGGTGGGCCGGCGTGGCCATCGGCCTGTCCCTGGCCGTCAAACCGATGCTCGCTCCGCTGCTCGTGCTGCCTCTCATCCGCAAGCAGTGGCAGCCGTTCGTCACCGCGGCCGCGATCCCCGCCGTCACCATGGCCGCGGGGTGGGCCCTCACCGTCGACGCCCGCAGTTACCTCGACACCACACTCACCTACATGGGCGAGGTCCGCGACTACTACAACAGCTCGATCGCCGGGATGGGCCTGTACTACGGCGTACCCGAGCCGGTCATCCTGGTGGCCCGCATCCTGGTCGTGGTGGCCACCCTCGTCGCCGTGTGGCTGCTGATGGACTACCGCCACAACCACGAGGTGCTGTGGTTGGCCACCACCTCCGGGGTCGTGCTCGCCGGTGTGTTCCTCGTCTCCACCCTCGGCCAGATGTACTACTCGATGATGCTCATCCCGATCATGCTCACGGTGGTGCTGGACAAGTCGTTGGTCCGCAACTGGCCGGCGTGGCTCGCCGCGTACGGGTTCTTCACCCTCGACTTCTGGGAGTCGGCGCGCTGGCCCTACTACGGGCGGCTACTCGAGTTCGCGCACCCGACCCTGGGATGGTTGCTGCTGCTGGCCACCGTGCTCGTGGTGCTGCTGTGGCGCCGCAGCGACCCCCGCCGGCACGAGCGGATCGCACCGGCCGCCGCGTCGGCGTAGCCTGCGGGCATGAGCGAGCCCACCGATACCCACACCCCCCAGCCGGACTTCACGCTGGACGACACCGAGTGGCGTCGTCGACTCAGCCCGGAGGAGTACCAGGTCCTGCGGCAGGCCGGCACCGAGCGTCCCTTCACCGGTGAGTACAACGACACCAAGACCGAGGGCGTGTACCGCTGCCGCGGATGCGGTGCCGAACTGTTCCGCAGCGACGCCAAGTTCGAATCCAACTGCGGGTGGCCCTCGTTCTTCACGCCGCTGGCCGGCGGCGCCGTCATCGAGCGCACGGATTCCTCGCTCGGCATGACGCGCACCGAGGTGATCTGCGCGAACTGCCACGGTCACCTGGGGCACGTGTTCGCCGGGGAGGGCTACGGCACCCCCACCGACCTGCGGTACTGCATCAACTCCCTGAGCATGACGCTGGAGCCGGCCGAGAGCTGAACTCGACCGGCCGCATCCGGCCCACAGAGACGAGAGGGCCGACCGGGACTGCTCCCGGTCGGCCCTCTCTCGCGTCAAGTCGAGCTGTCGGCGCGCGGTGAACCTCAGGGCATCGATGCCGCCAGCTGCCCGGCGGTGACGCGCGGTCCGGTGAAGAACGGGATCTCCTCGCGCACGTGGCGGCGGGCCTCGGTCGCCCGCATCTCGCGCATCAGGTCGACGATCCGGTCGAGCTGCGGGGCCTCGAAGGCGAGGATCCACTCGTAGTCCCCCAGCGTGAAGGACGGCACGGTGTTGGCGCGGACGTCCGGGTACTCGCGGGCGGCGCGGCCGTGCTGGGCGAGGATCTGGCGCCGCTCCTCGTCGGGGAGCAGGTACCACTCGTAGGAGCGCACGAACGGGTACACCGAGACGTACGCCCCCGGCTCCTCCTCGGCGAGGAACGCCGGAATGTGGCTCTTGTTGAACTCCGCGGGGCGGTGCAGCGCGGTGTTGGACCAGTAGGCGGTGCTGGCCCGGCCCAGGAGGGTGGTGCGCCGGAACTCGTTGTAGAACCGCTGTAGGTCCTCGATGTGCTCGGAGTGGGTCCAGATCATGAAGTCGGCCTCGGCGCGCAGGCCCGAGATGTCGTAGAGACCCCGGACCACCACGTCGGTGCCGTCGTAGCGGGCGAGGAACTCCTCCAGGTCCGCGGCGACCGCGTCCCGGTCCTCCCCGAGCTGCCCCGGCGTCACCGTGAAGACGGAGAACATCAGGTAGCGCAGGGTCGAGTTGAGTTTCTTGTAGTCAAGGCGTGCCATGGCTCAATCCTGCCACCCCGAGGCGAGTCGCCGGGCCGCGGCCCGCGCCGAGCCGATACAGGCGGGTACCCCCACGCCCTCGGTCGCGCCGCCGACGAGCTCCACGCCGGGCAGCCGCTCGGCCAGTTCGGCGCGCACGCCCGAGATCCGCGTGTCGTGTCCGGGACCGATCTCGGCGAGGGCGTCGGACCAGCGGCGCACCCGCGAGTGCAGGACCGTCGGCGCGGAGCCGCACAGTCCCCCCAGCGCGGATTCGGCCATGCGGGTGAGGGTGGCGTCGTCGGCGGCGAGCACCTCGTCGTCGTCGATCCTCCCGAACGACACCCTGACCAGGTGCCCGGGCCGGGTGTCGAGGTGCGGCCACTTGCGGCTGGTGAAGGTCATCGCCTTGAACGGCACCGGTTCGTCGGTCGCCACCAGGACCCCCGACCGCTGCGGGAGGTCCAGGGACCGGTCGACCTCCAACGCGACGACGGCCGAGGACGCCGTCCGGATCCCGGACAGGCCCCGGGTCGCGGCGTCGAGACCCCCGGCACCCTCCAGGAGCGGGGCGGCGTGGGGAACGGGGACGGCGACGACGACGAGGTCCGCCTCCTCGGACCACGACCCGCGGTCGCCGGCGACCGCCAACGAGTAGCCCGAACCGTCCCGGTGGAGAGCGGTGCAGGTGGCGTGTGTACGGATCACGGCACCGGAGGCCCGGACGAGGGCGTCCACGAGGAGCCGGTAACCCCCGTCGAGGGTGGCGAACACCGGGCCCGGCACGCGGTGCGCGACGAGCTCCCGCGCGGCGGCTGTGAGGCTGGGAGCGCCGCGGTCCAACGCCTGCGCCAGCCCAGGGATCACCTGTCGCAGCCCGAGCCCGGTACTGGGGGCGGCGTACACGCCCCCGAGCATGGGGTCGACGAGCCGGGCGACGACCGCGTGCCCGAACCGCTCGGAGACCAACGAGCCGAGCGAGACGTCACCGCCCGGCTCCCAGTCCAGCGGCAGGTCG
>NZ_JAALDN010000187.1 GCF_014144855.1 Dietzia maris
CGCTTGAACTCGACCGGGTCGACGGCGACGATCGCGCGAGCTCCCGCGGCAGCCGCGCCCTGCACCGAGTTGATGCCGATGCCGCCGACGCCCACTACGACGACGATGTCGCCTTCCTTCGCCCCACCGATCTCGGTGGCCGATCCCCAGCCCGTGGCGACGCCGCAGCCCAGCAGGGCGGCCTTGTCGAGCGGGATGTCCTTCTCGATCTTGACGACGGAGGACTGGTGGACGGTCACGTACGGCGAGAATGTCCCGAGAACACACATCGAGGCGACCGGCTCGCCCGCGGTGGTGTGGACCCGGTAGGTGTCATCGCTGATCGCGCGGCCGGTCAGCAGGCCGGCACCGTTGTCACAGAGGTTCTGGAGCCCCTCTGCGCAGGGCGGGCAGGTGCCACAGGCGGGAATGAACGCCAGGACGACGTGGTCACCCTCCTCGATCCCGGTGACGCCCTCACCGACCTTGGTGACGACACCGGCACCCTCGTGTCCGCCGAGGATGGGGTAGGTCTCGAACTGCAGGTCGCCGGTGAGGAGGTGCTCGTCCGAATGGCAGAGGCCCGATGCGGCCAACTTGACCTGGACCTCACCGACCCTGGGATCGCCCAGATCGACCTCGACGACCTCCCAGCCGTCCTGCTTGGGCTCCCTGATGATGGCGGCCTTGGTACGCATGCATGTACTCCTAGTGTGAAGGGGTGATGTGGCGCTGGTGATGTGGCTCTGGTCACGTGACCAGCGCCACATCCCACGCTACTCCGTGTCGGTCGCCCAGGAGGGCTGTCTGCGTTCCAGGAACGCGGTCATTCCCTCGGCGACCTCGGGGGTCGTGAACAGACGGGCGGTGACTCCCGCCAGCTCCTCCCCACGCGCTTCGAGCTCGGCGAGCACGGGCGCCGCGAGCAGGGCCTTGTTCTCCTCGAGCCCCTGGGGTGAGCAGGGCCGGAAGGCGGCCACAAGCTCGCCGACCGCACCCTGGACATCTTCGACCGAATCGGAGAGCAACCCGATCCGCAGCGCGTGCCCGGAGTCGAACTTCTCCCCCGTCAGCAGGGCTCGAGCGAGGTCCCTCGAGTTCACGCGTGCGGCCAGGGGCACGGAGATCATCGCGGCCGCCAGTCCGAGGCGGACCTCGGTGAGCGCGAAGGACGAGGACGGACCGGCGATCGCGAAATCGCAGGCCGACACCAGACCCATTCCGCCCGCGCGTACGTGGCCGTCGACCGCGGCGATCACCGGCTTCGGGTGGGAGAGGATCGCGGACAGCACGCCCAGGAAGATCCGGGTCCGCTCGGCGGCCTGCTCTTCGGGGCTCCCCTGGTTCGCGGACGCCTCGGACAGATCCGCACCGGCGCAGAACGTCCCGCCGGCGTGCCCGAGGACGACGACGCGGGCGGTGTCGTCCCCGGCGGCCCGGTCGAGCGCCGCGTGGAGTTGCTCGATCAGGGGGGTCGAGAGGGCGTTGCGGTTGTGTTGCGAGTCCAGGGTGAGGCGGGCTGCGCCCCCATGGACCTCGTAGTGCACCAGCGTCTGGTCTTCCACCGCGCTCACCTCAGTAGCTCTTCGGCAGCCCGAGCGAGTGCTGGGCCACGTAGTTGAGGATCATCTCCCGACTGACCGGGGCGATACGGGGCAGACGCGACGCGGCGAGCATGCCGGCCAGTCCGTACTCGACCGACAGACCGTTGCCACCGAGGGTCTGGATGGCCTGGTCCACGGTGCGGGCCGAGACCTCACCGGAGGCGTACTTCGCCATGTTGGCGGCCTCGCCGGCCAGGTCGTCCCTGCCGGCGTCCACCAGGGCCGCGGCCTTGCGCATCATCAACCGCGCCAGCTCGAGTTCGATCTTGCATTGCGCCAGCGGGTGTGACACGCCCTGGTGGGCGCCGATCGGGGTCTTCCACACCTGCCGCTCGTTGGCGTACTTGGTCGCCCGGTCCATGGCGAAACGGGCGATGCCCACAGCCATGCCCGAGGCCATGATGCGCTCCGGGTTGAGACCGGCGAAGAGCATGAGCAGCGCCGTGTCGCCGTCGCCGATGAGCGCCTCGGCCGGCAGCCGGACATCGTCGAAGTACAGCTGGAACTGCCGCTCGGGGGTCCGCACCTCGGTGGGGATGTGCGTCTTGGCGAGGCCCGGGGCGTCCGTGGGCACCATCAACAAGGCCGGCTGGAGCTTGCCGCTGGTCGCGCCCTCGAGGCGGGCGACGACGAGGATGGCGTCGGCCTGGTCGACACCGGAGATGTAGGTCTTCTGCCCGCTGAGCAGGAAATCGGAGCCGTCGCGGCGGGCCGTGGTGGTGATCGCGTGCGAGTTGGATCCGGCGTCGGGCTCGGTGATCGCGAAGGAGGTGATGGTCTCACCGGAGGCGATGCCCGGCAGCCACCTCTTCTTCTGCTCCTCGGTGCCGAAGCGCGAGATGATCGTGCCGTTGATGGCCGGCGAGACGACCATCATGAGCAGGCCGGCGCCCGCCGCGGAGAGCTCCTCCTCCACGATGGCGAGCTCGGTCATCCCGGCTCCGCCGCCACCGTACTCCGCCGGCAGGTTCACGCCGAGCAGGCCGAGCTTGCCGGCCTCGGTCCACAACTCGTTGGTGGTCTCGCCGGTGTCGGACTTGTCCCGCATGTACTCGATGCCGTACCGCGAGCCCAGCTCGAAGGCCACCTGGCGGAGCTGCGTCTGCTCCTCCGTGTCGATGACGGGATTGGGGATCTGTGAGATGTCGGTCATCGTGATCGGTCCTGTTCGGTGTCGGTGTCGGTGTCGAGATCGGAGAGGACGGCGAGGACCGTTCCCGATTCGACCTGTGTGCCGACCTCCACGGGGAGCTCGGCGACGATGCCGTCGACGGCGGCGGCGATGGTGTGTTCCATCTTCATGGCCTCCATCCAGAGCAACGGCTGTCCGGCGGTGACGGTGTCGCCGACGGCGACCGCGACGCGGATGACCGCGCCCGGCATAGGTGCGAGCAGCGACCCCGCGGCGACCTCGGCGGCGGGGTCGGTATAGCGCGGCGGCTCGACGAGTGAGACGGGACCGAGCGGGGAGTCGACCTCGACGACGGTGTCCGCACCCGGGGTCTCGTAGCGGGCCACGGTGAAGACGCGACGCACTCCCCTGACCTCGAAGACGGCGGAGTCGGGGGCCACCGCCTCGACGGTGACGATCCCGGCGAGGTCTCCGTCCGGGCGGGCGCCGGAACGCTCGCGGATGTAGGCCACCTCGAACTCGTCCTCACCGTGGCGGAACGTCCGCTTCTGCAGCGTGCGCCCGACGTTGCGGAACCCGGCCTGGGCCAGCGCCACCGGTCCGGCGAGGTGGTCGGCGGTTCCGGAGACCACCGCCGCGGCCAGCGCGGAGATCGCGACGGCCTCGGGGCCGGCGAGCGGCGCGGCGAGCGACTCGGCGCCGTGGTCGTCGAGGAACGTCGTCGACAGGTTGCCGGCGATGAACTCCGGGTGCCGGAGCACGCGGACGAGTTGGGCGCGGTTGGTGACCAGACCGTGGACCCGCGCACGAGCCAGGGCACCGGCGAGGGAGGCACAGGCCTCAGCGCGCGTGCGGCCGTAGGAGATGACCTTGGCGAGCATCGGGTCGTAGTGCACTCCGATGAGGGCACCGTCGGCGCCCGGCTCGACGCCGCTGTCCAGCCGGATTCCCGGGCGGTGGGGGCCCTCGAAGCTCGAGGAGACCCCGCGGACGTCGAGCGCCCAGAGGGTTCCCGACCCCGGCGTGTAGTCGCCTGCGGGATCCTCTGCGTAGAGGCGGGCCTCCAGTGACCAGCCGTGGGTGGCCGGTGGCTCCGCGGACGGCAGCGGCAGGCCCGCCGCCACGTCGAACTGCAGGGCGACCAGATCGAGTCCGGTGGTGGCCTCGGTGACCGGGTGCTCCACCTGGAGGCGGGTGTTCATCTCGAGGAAGAAGAACTCGCCGTCGTCGGTGGCCAGGAACTCGACCGTGCCGGCGCCGGTGTACCCGATCGCGGAGGCGGCGTCGCGGGCTGCCTTGTAGAGCGCCTCCCGCATTCCCGGAGTCCGCTCGACGAGGGGACTGGGGGCCTCCTCGATGACCTTCTGGTGGCGGCGCTGGATGGAACACTCGCGCTCCCCCACCGCCCAGACGGTGCCGTGCGAGTCGGCCATGATCTGGACCTCGATGTGACGTCCACGCTCGAGGTAGCGCTCGCAGAACACCGCGTCGTCGCCGAAGGCGGACTTCGCCTCGCGCTGCGCGCCTTCGATCTCGTCGTGCAGCGAGTCGAGGGTGCGGACGATCCGCATGCCGCGACCTCCGCCACCGGCGGACGCCTTGACGAGCACCGGGAGCATGTCCTCGGTGAGGTCGGCGGGCTCGAGGTCGGTGAGCATCGGCACGCCGGCCTCGCCCATAATCTTCTTGGCCTCGATCTTGGAGCCCATGGCCTCGATGGCCGCAACCGGCGGGCCGACCCAGGTCAGGCCCGCGTCGATCACGTCGCGGGCGAACCCGGCGTTCTCAGACAGGAACCCGTATCCGGGGTGGATGGCGTCGGCGCCGGCCGCCTCGGCCGCGGCGATGACCAGATCACCGCGCAGGTAGGTCTCGGCGGGGGTGTTGCCGGGCAGGCGGACGGCGGCGTCGGCCTCGCGGGTGTGGGGCGCCTCGGCATCGGCGTCGGAGAACACGGCGACAGTGGTCATGCCGAGTAACCGCGCGGTGTGGTGGACGCGTCGGGCGATCTCGCCGCGGTTGGCCACCAGGACTGAAGTGATCGGAGTCGGGATTGATGAATTCTCCATGATTTCGTTCCTCACATCCGGAAGACGCCGAAGCGGTCGGTTCCGGCGACTTCTCCGGAGTGGATCGCGGACAGGCTGAGGCCCAGCACCGTCCGGGTGTCGCGGGGGTCGATGACGCCGTCGTCGTAGAGCATCCCCGACAGGAAGGCGGGCAGGGACTCCTTCTCGATCTGGTCGGCGATCGCGGTCTTGAGTCCGTCGATGGTCTCCTGGTCCATCTCCTGACCGCGGGCGGCGCTGGCGGCCGCGGCGACGGAGGTGACCACGTCGGCGAGCTGCTGCCCACCCATGACGGCGGACTTGGCGCTGGGCCAGGTGTAGAGGAACCGGGGGTCGAACGCGCGGCCACACATGCCGTAGTGGCCGGCACCGTAGGAGGCGGCCGTGATGAGCGACAGGTGCGGGACCTCGGAGTTGGAGACCGCGTTGATCATCATCGCGCCGTGCTTGATGATGCCGCCGCGCTCGTACTCCGACCCGACCATGTAGCCGGTGGTGTTGTGCATGAACAGCAGGGGTGTGTCGTATCGATTGGCCAGCTCGATGAACTGGGTTGCCTTCTGGGCCTCCTCGCTGAACAGCACGCCGCGCGCGTTGGCGATGATCCCGACCGGGTAACCGTGGAGCTCGGCCCAACCGGTGACGAGACTCGCGCCGTACAGCGGCTTGAACTCGTCGAAGACCGAGCCGTCGACGATCCGGGCGATGATCTCGCGCGGGTCGAACGGGATCCTGAGGTCCTCCGGGACGATCCCGAGCAGCTCGTCGGTGCCGTACAGCGGCTCCGCGACCTGGGCACGCGGGGCGCGCCCGGCCTTGGTCCAGTTGAGACGGCGGACGATACCCCGGGTCAAGCGGGCAGCGTCGGCCTCGTCCACCGCCAGGTGGTCGGCCAGGCCGGAGACTCGGGCGTGCATGTCGGCGCCACCGAGGGTCTCCTCGTCGGCGATCTCACCGGTGGCGGCCTTGACCAGCGGCGGGCCGGCGAGGAAGACCTTGGAACGTTCCTCGATCATGACGACGTGATCGCTCATGCCGGGCACGTACGCGCCACCGGCGGTGGAGTTTCCGTAGACCACGGCGATGGTGGGGATGCCGGCCTTGGACAGGCGGGTCAGGTCGCGGAAGAGCGCGCCGCCGGGGACGAACACCTCCTTCTGCGTGGGCAGGTCGGCGCCACCGGACTCCACGAGGCTGATGACCGGGATCCGGTTCTTCATGGCCACGTCGTTGAGACGGAGGACCTTGCGCAGCGTCCACGGGTTGGAGGTGCCGCCCTTGACCGTCGGATCGTTGGCGATGAGCAGGCACTCGACGCCCTCGACCACACCGATCCCGGCCACCACGGAGGCACCGGTCTGGAAGTCGGAGCCCCACGCGGCGAGCGCGCACAACTCCAGGAACGGGGACTCCGGGTCGAGGATCATGTCGATCCGCTCGCGGGCGGTGAACTTGCCGCGCTCGCGGTGGCGGGCGACCTTGCGCTCGCCACCGCCGGACAGTGCCGGCTCGAGATCCGTGGCGAGCTGGTCGAGCTTGCCCTCCATGGCCTGCCTCGCGGCACCGAACTCGGCGCTGGTGGTGTCCAGTGTGGAACGGAGGATTGTCATGCCGTGAACCCCAAACGTCGTCCGGCGAGGGTGGTCAGGATCTCGGTCGTGCCGCCCCCGATGCCCAGGAGCCGGACATCGCGGTACTGGCGGCTGACCTCGGACTCCGACATGAAGCCGAGTCCTCCGAACAGCTGCACCGCCTGGTTGGCGACCCATTCGGCGCACTCGACGGCGGTGTTCTTGGCGAAGCAGACCTCGGCGATGGCGTCCTGCCCCGACACCGCCAGGTTCACACAGTGGTGCGTGTAGGTGCGGGCGAGATCGATCCGACGGGCCATCTCGGTGACCGTGTTCTGCACGCCCTGCCGGGACAGCAGCGGGCGTCCGAAGGTCTCCCGCTCGCGGACCCAGTCCAGCGTGAGATCGAGGCAGCGCTGTGCCTGGGAGTATCCCTGGGCGGCCAGCGCGGCGCGCTCGCCGACGAAGCCGATCCCGATCTGCGCGAAGCCGTCGTTCTCCGCGCCGACGAGGTTCTCCACCGGCACCCGACAGTCGGTGAACGTCAGCTCGGCGGTGTCGGAGGCGCGCCAGCCGAGCTTGTCGAGCGGCGCCGAGATGTGGAAGCCCGGGGTGTCCGTGGGGATGACGAGCAGGCTCACACCGGCGGCGCCCTTGAGCTCCTCGCCGCCGGTACGGACGGCGGCGACGACGAAGTCGGCGCGCGTCGCGGAGGTGATGTACGTCTTGGCACCGTTGACGACGTAGTGATCGCCGTCCCGCCGGGCCGTGGTGGTGAGGTGGCCGACGTCCGATCCGCCACCGGGTTCGGTGATGGCCAGGGAGCCGATCATCTCGCCGGCGAGGGTGGGCTTGACCCAGCGCTCGATCTGTTCCGGGGTGCCGGACTGGGCCAGGTGCGGGATCGCGATGCCGCAGGTGAAGAGTGACGCGAACACGCCGCCGGACACTCCGGCCTCGTGCAGCGCCTCGCACACGATCATCGAATCGATCGCGTCGCCGCCACCGCCGCCGACCTCCTCGGGGAACGAGACCCCGAGCAGTCCCAGCTCGCCTGCCTTGCGGTGGAGCTCGCGCGGGATCGAGCCCGCGGCCTCCCACTCGTCGAGGTGGGGCAGGATCTCCCGCTCGGCGAAGCGGGTCGTGGCCTCGCGCAGCGCGAGACGCTCCTCGGAGTACCAGGGGTCGCCTGGCACATGGGGTGGGACGGCGGGGACGGTACGGCGTGGGATGGTCACTCGTTCTCCTTCGCTTGGGCCGGTGCGGCGGTCACGGGGGCGTTGATGTGGTCGGGGATGTCGACGACCCGGGAGCGGAGCCACTCCGCCAGGCCCTTGGCCTGCGGGTCCCAGCGGTAACCGTGCGCCACGCCCTTGCCGAGCAGTCCGTCGATGACGAAGTTGACCGCGCCCAGCTTCGGCAGCTCATAGCGCTCGATCGGCAACTCCGCGGCCTCGGGCAGGAGGCGTCTCAGCTCGTCGACGGTGAGGGTGTCTCGCATCCAGGCGTAGGCCTCGGCGTCACCGGCCCACAGTCCGATGTTGGCGGTGCCGCCCTTGTCGCCGGAGCGGGCCCCGAGGACGTCGCCCAGCGGGCGCCGGCGGGTCGACCCCGTCACCGGCACTGCGGAAACGAGCGGGTTGCCGTCGGCGTCCAGTCCGTCGGAGGCGTGGCCGTCGCCCATCTCCTCCGTCCTGGCGGGGGGGTCGATGTCGACCCGGGTCCCGTCGGGCAGGACCGCGATGTGCGGCACCTCGTTTTGGTCCAGGTAGGCGGGGATGTACACGCCGTACGGTCCCCCGCGGCCGGGCGGCGCGCTGGGGGTGGCGCCCGGATAGCTGGACAAGGTCATGGCGACCGCGGCATCGGAGAACGCTCGACCGACCACGTCGGAGTCCGGGTCCCAGGCGACGATGGTCATCAGCGCGGTCGCGGCGGCCTGGGTGTCGGCGTCGGGGTGGTCGGTGCGGTGCAGGCGGAAGTCCAGCTGCGCCGGCTCGCGCTCGAGCCCGGCCAGGAGCTGGCGCTCGACCAGGGCCGCCTTGTCCTCGATGTCCAAGCCCGTGAGCAGGAACGTGATCTCGTTGCGGAAGCCGCCGAGGCAGGTGACGGACACCTTGGTGGTGGGCGGTGCCGTCTCGCCCACGACGCCGGAGATCCGGACGCGGTCGGCACCCTCCTGCTCGAGCACGGCGGTGTCGAGTCGGGTGACGACGTCGGGTCCGCCGTAGCGCGCGCCGGTGACCTCGTAGAGCAGCTGCGAGGTGACGGTGCCGACGGTGACCGCGCCCCCGGTTCCCGCATGCTTGGTGATGACGGAGGTGCCGTCGGCGGCGATCTCGGCGATCGGGAAGCCGGGCTTCACCGGGTCGGCGATCTCGCCGCGGTTGAAGAAGGCGTAGTTTCCGCCGGTGGCCTGCGTGCCGCACTCGATGACGTGGCCCGCGGCGGTGGCGCCGGCGAGTGCGTCCAGGTCGTCGCGTCCCCAACCGAAGTGACTGATCGCCGGGCCGACGATCACGGACGCGTCCGTGACGCGGCCGGTGACCACGATGTCGGCCCCCGCGTCGAGGCACCGTGCGATGCCGAAGGCGCCCAGGTAGGCGTTGGCCGTGACCGGGAACCCGGCGTCCTCTGGGACGTCGAGCTCCCCGATCCGGGCGATGAGGTCGTCGCCCTCGACGTGGGCGACCTTCGCCGGCAGCCCCTGCCGATCCGCGAGTTGGCGGATGGCGTCGGCCAGCGCGGCCGGGTTGACCCCACCCGCGTTGGCCACGATCTTGACGTTCTTCTCGAGTGCCAGAGCGAGGCAGTCCTCGAGCTGGCGCAGGAAGGTCTTGGCGTAACCGAGCTCGGCGCTCTTCATCCGGTCGCGGCCGAGGATGAGCATGGTCAGCTCGGCCAGGTAGTCACCGGTGAGGACGTCGAGTTCGCCGCCGGAGAGCATCTCGCGCATCGCGGAGATGCGGTCGCCGTAGAACCCGGACATGTTGCCGACGCGCAGTGGCGCGGGGGTGGACGGTCCGGGGGTGGACGGCGTGGACGTGGACGAGGTCATGCTCGTGCTCCCTTCTCACGGCCGCTGCCGGGGAGTCCGGCGAACGCCTGGGCGATGCGGAGCCATCCCAGCGCGTCCTCGCCGTCCGCCTCCAGAGCGGTGTCGTCGAGGTGCACACGCTGGGTGACCAGCAGACAGAAGTCGAGGATCGGGCCCGTGACCCGCTGCTCGGCGTCGGCGGGGCCGAACTCGAGGACGGTGCCGTCGGCCTGTGTGAGGGCGACGTGGACCTCGGAGGCGGGTGCCTCCAGCCCGTTCATCATGTAGGCGAACGCGCGGGTCTTCCAGCCCAGACGGGCGACGTGCGGGAGGGCGCCGAGGAAAGCCGGGTCGGTGTCGACGCCCACGCCCAGGGCGTCCGCGACGTCCACGCCGTGCGCCCAGGTCTCCATGATCCGGGCGGTGGTCATGGACTTGGACCGCATGGGCGGGCCGAACCACGGGATCTTCTCCCCCGGGTCGGCGGCCTTGAGCGCGTCGGCGAGTTCGCCCCGGGCGAGGCGCCAGCGCGCGAGGACCTCGTCGCGACCGGTGGCGGCGATCTCGGCCGCGCCGGCGTCGACGAAGCCTGTGGGGTCTGACGAGGCCTTGTCCACCACGGCCTGGAAGGCTTCCGCGTCGCGGATGGCGGTGACGGAGACCTCGTCGGTCCAGGCCAGGTGGGCGATCTGCATCGCGACGTCCCAGCCCTCGGCCGGGGTATCGGTGTTCCAGCGATCGGCCCCGACGGTCTCGACGAGCTCGTCCACCCGGGCGTTGAGTGCGGCGAGGGCCGCGTGCGGATCCTCCGTCTCGGAGGGCTGGGGCTTGGTCATGGCGAGAACGATCCCACCTCCCCACGAATAAAGCAAGCGTGCTTGCTTGCTTTTGTCCGCCACCCCTGGAAGTCTTTGCCGTGGTGATCCCCGTCACTTCTGATGCGGGAGGCCCCGACCCCTTACGGAGACACCGTGCGACTAGATCTGACCGGGATCGACCCCGTCGACCACGCCCTGGCCCGCCGCTGCTCGGTGGGTGACCTCCCCACCCGGGCGGCGGCCACGTTCGCGGGCCGGACCGCCCTCACGGACGACGCGGGATCGTGGACGTATCTCGAGCTCGAGGCCGTGTCCAACCGGTTCGCCCACGGGTTGACCGCGCACGGGATCGAGGCGGAGGAACCGGTCGCGCTCCTGTCGATGAACTGCCGCGAGTTCGTCGCCACCTACTTCGGGACGGCCAAGGCGGGGATGGTCTCGCTGCCCATCAACCTCCTGTCCGGGTTGGACAACATCGAGCACGCCCTGACCGACTCGGGGACCCGCATCCTCGTGGTCCACGGTTCACTCGCGGAATTGGTGATGGGAGCGGTCGCCGCCATTCCCGCGATCCGCACCGTCGTCGTCGTCGGAGGCGTGCCCGACGGCCTGGAGGCCCCCGCCGACGGTCCCGCGCTGATCGGGTGGGACGACCTCCTGGCCGACGACGACACCAATCCCGACACGGTGATCGGCGACCGCCAGGTCGTGCAGTGCCTCTACTCTTCCGGGACCACCTCACGCCCCAAGGGCGTACTCACCTCGCACCTCGCGGTGACCATGGCCGCGCTCGGCAACGGGGCCGTCTTCGGCCTCAACTGGGGAGCCGAGGCCTCGGTCACGGTCTGCCCGCTCCCCCTCTTCCACACCGCCGGCCTCAACGGGGTCCTGTTGTCCGCCGTCACCATGGGCGCGACCGTCCACCTCCTGCCGGGCTTCGACCCGGTCCAATACGCCGACACGGTCGCCCGGGTCCACGCCACCCACCTGGTCGGCCTGCCTCTCATGCTGGAGGCCCTCGCCGACGGCAGGGACCGCGGCCTCGACCTGTCCTCGATCCGGTTCCTGCTCTACGCCATGGCCCCGATGTCCGAGGAGATGCGCAGACGCCTGGAGTCCGCGCTCCCGGACGCCAGGATGGCGCTGGCCTCGGGGATGAGCGAGTGCACCCCGGCCACCGTGATGCAGTGGCCCGAGCTCAATCCGGACAAGTCCGACTCCTGGGGTTACCCCACCCCGATCGCGGAGAACCGGATCAGCGAACCGGGCGGTGCCGAGCTCATGCCCGTCGGCCAGGAAGGCGAGATCGTCTACCGCGGACCGACGGTGATGGAGGGCTACTGGAACAACCCCGAGGCCAACGCCGCGGCGTTCGTGGGCGGCCGCCTGCACTCCGGCGATCTGGGGCGTATCGACCGGGAGGGGGTCGTGTGGTTCGCCGACCGCGTCAAGGACATCGTCAAGTCCGGCGGCGAGAACGTCTCCTCGATGCACGTGGAGCGGGTCCTCATGGACCACCCGCACGTCGCCGAGGTCGCCTGCGTCGGGCGCCCGGACCCCAAGTGGGGCGAGCTCGTGGTCGCAGTCGTGGTGCCCGCCGAGGGCGCACCGGCCGAGGACGATCTCAAGGGCTCGGTCATGGAGTTCGGCGCGGAGCGGCTCTCCCCCTCGCACCGGCCGCGCGACGTCGTGGTGGTCGACTCCATCCCCCGCACGGCGACCGGGAAGATCCGAAAGGCCGAGCTGCGGGCGGCGCAATGACAGGGCGGGGTCAGGGGCCGACCTCGAGGAGCTCGCCGGGGATCTCCAGGCGGGCCGCCGTGAGGTCGGCTCCGAGCCCGGGCCGCAGCACCTCGCCCCGTGGCGGGCGGGCCACGAGATTGACCGCCCGGAGATTGGGCAGCAGGTAGCGCCGGATGTCCATACCGTCGAGACCCGGGATGAGTTCACGGATCCGCTCGACGGTGAGCTCCCCGGCCAACCAGGCGAACGCCGAGTCGTCCCATGTCCACACCGCGATGTTGACCCCGCGGCCGACCACCCCGCGTCGCACACTCGCGACCGAGCCCAGGACGGCGGTGACGGGCTCCCCGCCCGGGACGGCGCCCGGAGTCCACGGGGTCGGTAACTCCCCCGGCCCGATGGGCGCGGTCTCGACCGGCACCGGGACCGTGACGCGGGCGCCGTCGGGCATGACCACGGAGTGCCCCGTCTCCCCCTGCGCCAGGGGGCGGGCGACCCGCACGGGACGCCGGTCGCCACCGGTACCCCGTGTCATGGCGACCACCGCCACGACCGGCGGGGCCGGTTCACCACGGGCACCGCTGATCCGGACCCGGTCGGTGCCCTCCTGCGCAAGCCTGAGGGAGTCGAGCCGCAGCACCACGTCGGGCGCCGCGTACCGCGCCCCGGCGACGCCGTCGAGGAGCTGATCGGTGACGGTCCCGACGGTGACCGACCCGAAGGCCGAGGGATGGCGCGTGACGACCGCGCACCCGTCGTCGGCGATCTCCGCGATGGGGTAACCCCCGGTGACCGGATCGGTGGTGCGGGTGACATCGGTCGTGGAGTCGACGACCCCCGTCGCGCCGGGGCCACCGGAGAGCACGTGCCCCACCGCGACCGATCCGGCGAGGGAGTCCAGGGCGGACGGCGTCCAGCCGTGGTGGGCCGCCGCGGCGCCGGCGACGAGGGCCTCGCGACTGACGCGCCCGGTGACGACGACGACGGCGCCGGCCGCCAACGCCCGGGAGATGCCGAACGCCCCGTGACGCACCGTCGCGACATCGGCCCCACCGAGACCGAGTTCGGTCGTCCGGTCCGTCACGTCACCGGCATCGACGCAGGCCACTGCCAGGTCCAGACCCGCGTCCCGGGCGACGGACCGCAATTCGGCGGCGAGGCCCTCGGGGTCCAGTGCGCCCGCGTTGGTGACGATCCGCACGCCCCCGGCGCCGAGCTGCCCGAGACACTCGCCGATCTGGACCAGCGCCGCCCGTTCGTAACCCGGTCCGCCCGCGGACCGCTGCTCGGCCAGATCGAGCATCGCCTCGTCGGAGAGCATGTCGAGCGCGAGCACGTCCAGCGCCGCGGCCGCGAGGAACTCGGCCGTCGCCGTGGCACGGTCTGCCCGCGACGCCGAGACGTTACCTATGCGCAGGGGGCTCTGGGTGCTCGTCATCGATCCTCGGACTCCTAGTCGATCTGGGGCGGACGCCTACCCCAGCATGCTCCCCGTGGCAGCGAGGCGCGTGTGGAACGAGAAGGCGTCCTCGAGGATATGTGGCGTGTTGCCGGCACCCGGACGGGCCTCGGCCCGATCGAGGTAGTCGTGCAGAAGTGGTCGGAAGACGGGGTCCGCGCACCGGTCCACGATGAGACGCGACCTCTTGCGTGGGCTCAATGCGCGCAGGTCGGCGAGGCCGTGCTCGGTGACGATCACCTGGACGTCGTGCTCGGTGTGGTCGACGTGCGGGACCATCGGCACGATCGCCGAGACCGCCCCGTCCTTGGCCGTTGACGGGCTGAGGAACATCGACACGTATCCGTTACGCGTGAAGTCACCGGACCCGCCGATGCCGTTCATGATGCGGGTCCCGCCCACGTGGGTGGAGTTGACGTTGCCGTAGACGTCCGCCTCGAGCATGCCGTTCATGCCGACGATCCCCAGCCGCCGGACGATCTCCGGGTGGTTGCTGATCTCCTGCGGGCGCAACGTGATGTGGTCGCGGTAGAGGTCGAAGTTGTCCACCAGTTCCGTCAGTCCGTCCGCGGACAACGCCAGCGCGGTGGCCGAGGCGTGGGCGACCGTGCCCTCCCGGATGAGCTGGAGCATCGAGTCCTGGATGACCTCGGAGTAGCAGCTCAGGTCCGAGAACGACCCCGCCGCCAGTCCGGCCAGGACGGCGTTGGCCACATTGCCGATCCCGGCCTGCAACGGGAGGAGGCTCCCCGCGGGCATCCGACCGGACGCGACCTCGTGGTGGAAGAACTCCAGCACGTGGCCCGCGATCGCGTTGCTCACCTCGTCGGGCTTGGTCAGAGCGCTGGCGGAGTCCCGCTGATCGGTGGGCACCACCGCGATGACCTTGGCCGGGTCCACCTCGAGCAGGGGCTGACCGATCCGGTCGTCGGCCCGCGAGAGCAGGATCGGCCTGCGATGCGGCGGGAGCGCCGTGCCGTAGTAGACGTCGTGGATGCCCTCGACGCCCTCCGGGATCCAGGAGTTCACCTCGAGGATCACCTTGTCGGCCACGTCGAGCCACGTCTTGCTGTTACCCACCGACATCGCCGGGACGAGTCCGCCGTCCTCCGTGATGGCCGCGACCTCCACCACCGCGACGTCCACGTCGCCGTAATGGCCCTGCCACACCTGCTGGGCCACGTGAGAGAGGTGGACGTCCACGTAGTCCATCTCGCCCGAGTTGATCTTGCCGCGGGCGGTGGGCTCGCTCTGGTACGGCATCCGCAGCGCGATGCCGTCGACCTCGGCGAGCATCGCCTCGGCCTCGTTCGCCACCGACGCGCCGGTGAGCAGGTTGACGCTGAAGTCGCCACCAGCCGCCCGCACCGAACGGATGCGCTCGGCGAGGGCCGGCGCGAAGGCCTTGGGCGTGCCCGCGCTGGCGAACCCACTGATCGCCACCGTGTCACCATCGGCGATCCGCTCCACAGCGGAGGCCGCGTCGGTGACCAGCCCACGGAAGTGGGGATGGCGGATGCGTGAGGGGTCGTACGCGGTGCCCCGCTGCTGGACGGAGGTGCTCATACGCGGAGCCTATCGCCGGGCCGTCCGGGACCCCGACTCGCGATCCAGGCCCCACCCCCGGCCGGAGTGGGCGCCCTCAGGCCAGGGTGCCGGACACGACCCGATCGGCATCCAACCGGACCGCCTCGAACCCGATCTCCCCCGCCGTAGCGCCGTCCGCGGGCCAGGGCGAGACTCCCCGGTCCCCCCGCTCCACCAGGACCAGCACCTCCCCGCCGTCGGGGCCGGACGCCCATACGAGGAGATGCGTGGGGCGAACGCCGTCGGAGCGGACCGCGGCCCTACCCTCGAGCAGCACCCGGCGCCCGCCCCCGCACCCTCCGGCGACCCGCGCCACCGTGGGCGGG
>NZ_JAALDN010000188.1 GCF_014144855.1 Dietzia maris
CGTGCCGTGCCGTGCCGTGCCGTGCCGTGCCGGGACGCCGAGAAGAGCATTTCGCTCGTGTCGCCCGAGTAGCGATGTGCGAAACACTCTTCTCGGCGGGGCTGGCTCCTCTGTGGGGCGCTCCTTTGTGGGGCGCTCCTCTGTGGGGCGCGGTCAGCGGCCGGTGTACCGCGCCTCGCGCTTCTCCAGCGTCGAGCCGATGGCCTCCATCATGTCCGCCGAGGCCAGGAAGCCGGCGTTCCACGTCGCGACGTAACGGTTGGACTCGTAGATCGGCCCCTCGATCGCCCGGTTGAGGACCTCGCGGGTACCGCGGACCACCAGTGGCGGGTTGTCCGCGATCTCGGCGGCCGTGGCGTGGGCCGAGTCCAGCACCCCGGCGGCGTCGTCGGCGACGTGCGTGACCAGGCCGTAGCGCAGCGCGGTCTCCGCGTCGATGTCGCGCCCGGTCAGCGCCAGCTCGCGGGTCAGCCCGGAGCCGATGATGTACGGCAGGCGCCCGAGCGAGCCCATGTCGGCGACGATGCCCACCTTGACCTCGCGGACCGAGTAGCTCGAGTCCGCCGAACCGTGGCGGACGTCGCAGGCCGAGATGAGGTCCATGCCGCCGCCGATGCAGCGGCCCTGGATCGCGGCGACGGTGGGCGTCCTGGCCGACGCGACGGCGTCGACGGCGCAGCGCATGTTCTCCACGAAGTCCAGGATGCGCTCGTTACGCGAGGCGTCCGGGGTCGTGTCCTCGGGCAGGAACTCCATGAACTGCGGCATCATCGCCATCAGGTCCAGGCCGTACGTGAAGTTGCGGCCCTCGCCGGCGAGCACGACGGCGCGGACCCCGGGGTCGGCGTCGAGCTCGGCCATCACGCGGGGCATCTCGGCCCAGAAGTCCGGGCCCATCGCGTTGTTGCGCCCCGGGCCGATCAGCGTCACCTGGGCGACGTGCGGGTGACGGGCACCCTTCTCGATACGGACGGAGGCGTACTCGCCGGGAGCGGCTGAGGTGTCTGGAGTGCTCATGGCCCCAGCCTGCCACGGGCCCCTCAGGCGCGGACTCGCGAGGCACGGGAATCGGGCATGACGAACCACAGGATCACGTAGATGAGCAGCTGCGGACCCGGCAGCAGGATCGAGGCAACGAACAGGAGGCGGACCAACGCCGGGTCCAGCCCGAAGTAGTCGGCGAGCCCACCGCACACGCCGCCGATCCAGCGGTCCTCCGACCGCATCAGTCGCTTGGGCCCGGAATCTGGGGAATAGGTCATGACGTCACACCTCGTCGTCGTCGGGAAAGGGGGATCGGGGACCTCTCCCCGGTGACCTCCACTCTCCTCCCCGAGCACCCGCTCCACATCGGGGAAAGACCCGATTCTGAGACCCTGATCCGGCGTCGGGGTGCGGTCCGCCCGGTTCAGGTGTGGAACTCGCCGCAGTCCACCGTGAGGGTCTGGCCCGTGACCGCGGAGGCGGCGTCGGAGAGCAGGAACAGCACCGGGTCGACGATCTCGCGCTCGGAGGGCAGGCGCCGCAGATCCATCTTCTCGGCGGTGTGGGCGTAGACGTCGTCGACCGTGCCGCCGTACTTGGTGGCCAGGTGCTCGAAGTACGCCTTGAGGGTCTCGCCGTAGATGTACCCGGGCGCCACGGTGTTGACGCGGATGCCCCGCGAGCCGAGCTCGGTGGCCAGAGAATGGCCCAGCGCGACGAGGGCGGTCTTGGCGATCTTGTAACCCGCGTAGCGCTCGCGGGAGTGGTGGATCACCGCGGAGGCCATCATGACGACGGACGCGCTGGCGGGGGCCGGGTCTGTGGCGGAGTCGGCGGCGGAGTCGGCGGCGGCGGCTGCGGTGCCGGTGGCGGGAGCGGCGCCGGCCTCGAGCAGCGCGGTGAACTCCTGCGTGGTGCGCAGGGCGCCGAGCACCGACAGATCGATCCCGCGGGAGATCTGGTCGTGGTCGGTCTGCGCGAGCGGCTTCATGCTGGGCACCGCGAACGCGCTGTAGCCCAGACCGTGCACCGCATCGGTGTGACCCTCCACCGTCTCCCGCAGTGCGCGCACCGACTCCGGGTCGGTGGCGTCCACGGCCGCCGCGATCGCGTTCCCTCCGCCCGCCCGGACCTCCTCGGCGATCTCGACGACCCGCGACTCCGTGCGGGCGGCGACGACCACCGTCGCCCCCTGTGCGGCGGCCTGCAGGGCGAGCGTGCGGCCGAATCCCGGACCCGCTCCCACGATCACGATGGTCTTGTTGCTGAGGTTCTCTGTCATCCGCCTCACTTAACCAGCCCCGGGTGACCGCGGCGGGCAGTTCACCTACGCGGGATACGATCCGCGGGTGGCCACCATTCCCGCGCAGTATCTTCGCAGTTCACACGCCGCGGAACCCCGGACACTCCTCGACGTGTTCGACGCCGCGGCGACCCGCCACCCGGACGCGCCGTGCATCGACGACGGCACCCGGGTCCTGACCTACGACGAGGTGGCGCGGACGATCCACGCCTCCGCCCGATGGATGCACGACCAGGGCGTCGTCGCCGGCGACCGGGTCGGCATCCACATGCCCTCGGGCTCGGCGGACCTCTACCTGGCCATCCTCAGCACCCTCGCCGCCGGCGCCGCGTACGTTCCCGTCGACGTGGACGACCCCGCCGAGCGCGCCGAGCTGGTGTTCGGTCAGGCGCAGGTCGCGGCCGTCTACACCGCCGACGGCATGCTCGTCACCGACCCCGACCGGACCACCTCACCCTCGCGACACCGCGGCCCGACGGTGGACGACGACTGCTGGATCATCTTCACCTCCGGGACCACGGGCCTGCCCAAGGGTGTGGCCGTGACGCACCGCAGCGCGGCGGCGTTCGTCGACGCCGAGTCCCGGCTCTTCCTCACCGGCGCGCCGCTGGGCCCCGGCGACCGCGTGCTGGCGGGGCTGTCCGTGGCGTTCGACGCCTCCTGCGAGGAGATGTGGCTCGCCTGGGCCCACGGGGCATGCCTCGTGCCCGCGCCGCGCTCGGTCGTCAAGTCGGGCCTCGACCTCGGCCCGTGGTTGCGGGATCGGCGGATCACCGTCATCTCCACGGTGCCGACCCTCGCCTCGATGTGGCCCGATTCGATGCTCGCCGGTATCCGGATGGTGATCCTCGGCGGCGAGGCCTGCCCTCCGGAACTGGCCGAACGCCTGGTCGGTGACGGTCGCGAGGTGTGGAACACCTACGGCCCCACCGAGGCGACCGTCGTCGCCTGCGCGGTCCGGCTGGACGGCGTCGGTGAGGTGTCGATCGGGCTGCCGCTGGACGGCTGGGACCTCGCGGTGGTCGATGCGGCGGGCGATCCGGTGGGCTACGGGGAGTCCGGCGAGCTGGTGATCGGCGGGGGCGGCCTGGCGCGGTACCTGGACCCCGAGAAGGACGCCGAGAAGTACGCGCCCATGCAGACCCTGGGCTGGGAGCGCGCGTACCGCTCCGGCGACGTGGTCCGACTCGAGGCCGACGGCCTGTACTTCAACGGCCGCGTCGACGACCAGGTCAAGATCGGCGGCCGCCG
>NZ_JAALDN010000189.1 GCF_014144855.1 Dietzia maris
CGTCGGCCTGGGCCTCAAGGGTGGAGCTAAGGCGCCCGGCGCACCCAAGGCACCCGGTGCTCCGAAGGCACCCGGCGCTCCGAAGGCCGAGCCCGCCGCCCCGGCGACCGAGGCCCCGGCGAAAGCCGAGCCCGCCGACACTGCCGACACCGCCGAGTCCGCGACCGGTTCCGCCGACCAGGCTGAGTCGACGTCGACCGAGTCCACCCAGGCTGAGTCGACGCCGACCGATGCCCCGGCGAAGCCCGCGTCGGGTGGGGCGATCCCCCGCTCGAAGAAGTCCGGAGGTTACGGCCTCTCTCTGGGCTGACGCCCACCGGACGCCACCGCGGCCCGTGATCAGATCTCCTGATCACGGGCCGCGGCGCATGTGGACGTTCCCCGGGGGGAGGGCGTACGCGCGTCCGCTCGCGACGCCGCCCTCAACCGCTCCCGCGCCTGGCGCCCAGGGCGCTCCCGCAGATGTACTGCACGAAGGTCGCCGCTCCTGAACATGGCGTCTGGCCTGCCCTTCGGCGGGTGCGAGACGCCATGCCCGCGGGCGGCTGGAGCTCCAGCCGGCGACCGCGTAGAAAGGTGCCACCGCCGCGCGGCGTTCACGACATCCCTGTGGGGCCACGGTGCTCTCCTTCGGCCCCGGGCATGGTGCCGCCATGCCCCACCGGACATACGCCCTCCGCGACGCGGGCCACAGCGACCCGAGTGGCACAATCGCAAGGTATGACGCCTGAGACCACGGGACGAACGCTCCACCAGCTGCGCACTCTCGACCAGTCCTCCAAGCTCAAGGACGTCCTCTACGAGATCCGCGGGCCGGTACTGGCCAGGGCCAACCAGCTCGAGGCCGAAGGTCACCGCATCCTCAAGCTGAACATCGGCAACCCCGCGCCGTTCGGGTTCGAGGCGCCGGACGTGATCATGCGCGACATGATCGCCGCGCTCCCCCACGCGCAGGGCTACTCGGAGTCCAAGGGCATCCTGTCGGCCCGCCGGGCGATTTTCACGCGCTACGAGCTGGTCCCGGACTTCCCCCGTCTCAGCGTGGACGACATCTACCTCGGCAACGGCGTGTCCGAGCTCATCACCATGTCGATGCAGGCGCTGCTGGACGACGGCGACGAGGTCCTCATCCCCGCACCGGACTACCCGCTGTGGACCGCCATGACCTCACTCGCCGGGGGCAGGCCCGTCCACTACCTCGCCGACGAACAGGACGACTGGAACCCGTCGCTTGAGGACATCGCCTCCAAGATCACCCCGCGAACCAAGGCCATCGTGGTGATCAACCCCAACAACCCGACCGGCGCGGTCTACTCGCGTGAGGTCCTGCAGGGGATCGTCGATCTCGCCCGCGAGCACAGTCTGCTCATCCTGGCGGACGAGATATACGACCGGATCGTCTACGACGAGGCCGAGCACACCTCCATCGCCACCCTCGCCCACGACCTGCTCGTGCTGACCTTCAACGGACTGTCCAAGACCTACCGTGTGGCGGGCTACCGGGCGGGCTGGCTGGCGATCACGGGCCCCAAGGCGCATGCGGCCGGCTTCCTCGAGGGGTTGGAGCTCCTCGCGTCCACCCGCCTGTGCCCCAACGTGCCCGCGCAGCACGCCATCCAGGTGGCGCTCGGTGGCTATCAGTCGATCAACGAGCTCATCGAGCCCGGCGGCCGGCTGCACGAGCAGCGGGGCATCGCGTGGGAGAAGCTCAACACGATCCCGGGCGTGAGCTGCGTCAAGCCCATGGGCGCGCTGTACGCCTTCCCCAAGCTGGACCCGAACGTCCACGAGATCCACGACGACCGGCTGTTCGCCCTCGACCTGCTCGAGCAGGAGCGGATCCTCGTCACCCAGGGCACGGGCTTCAACTGGCCGGACCCCGATCACTTCCGGGTGGTCACCCTGCCCGCCTCCCGCGATCTGGGCGTGGCGATCGAGCGGATCGGCAACTTCCTGGCCTCGTACCGGCAGTAGCCCGGGGGCCGCGTCGGCCGGTGTCAGGTCGGCCAGTGCCAGGTCGGCCGGGTCAGGTCGACGGGTGTCCTGAGCGCATCGGCGAGACGACCCCCGGCCCGGCGGGGGCCGTCCCCGTGCGGCGGGTGGCGCCCTCCGCCGGCACCCCGC
>NZ_JAALDN010000018.1 GCF_014144855.1 Dietzia maris
CCTCCCATCGGCGCCGCTTCGTGACGGACGGGCAGCGGTGGCGGGCCGAGGAACTTCCGGGCTGACACACGAGAGAACGAGAGATCCCATGATCACCTTCACCGACGCGTTGGTCCTGCCCGTGTCCGCGGACCCGGCCGCGCCTGCCTGGTTCCACGGCTGGGTCCACGTGGACGACGCCGGCATCATCGCCGGACTCGGCCCCGGCGACCCGCCGCCCGGCCTGCCGGGCGAAGTCCACGACCTCGGCGGCGCCATCCTGGCCCCCGGGTTCGTCTCCGCGCACAGCCACCTGTTCACCGCCGGGATGCGCGGCACCGCCCCCGACGACACGCTCTACGGCTGGGTGTCGACGCTGGGCGAGATGATGGTCGGGGCGGAGGCCGAGGACCTGTACTGGTTCACCCTCGCCGGCTGCCTGGACTTCCTCCGCAACGGCGTCACCAGCGCCTACAACTTCACCCAGAGCCGGGTCGTGGCGGTGTTCGACCACGCCTCCTCGACCCTGGTCGCCGAGCGGGTCCACGACATCGACTTCCTCACCCGGCAGATCGACGCCCAGGCCGACTCCGGGCTCCGCTGCGTCACCTCCACCCGCCTCGACGACGAGCAGCTCCCCGAGGCCGAGTGCTTCGACGCGTTCGCCCACGTCACCGAGCACCGACTGCGCACCGTTCCCCGCGAGCTGGACCTGGGCGGGTCGGTGTTCGGATCCGTGCAGTGGTCGTCCTCGCCGGCCACGGCCGAGCGCGAGCGCCACGCCATGCACACCCACGGTGTGGGCAACCAGGCCCACTTCGTGGAGACCGCCGAGCACCTCGAGGTACAGCGGGCCAAGTTCGACTGGTACGACCGCGCCGGGGTCCTGGGCCCCGACTTCGCGTTCGGCCACTTCGTCCACCCCACCGACCACATGGTCCGCCGGGTCGCGGAGACCGACTCCGCCGTGATCTGGCAGGCCACCTCCAACGGCCGGCTGGGCTCGGGCATCGCCGACATCACCCGGTACCGGGACGCGGGCATCCGCGTGGGGATGGGCCTGGACGACCAGTCCTGCACCGACGTGTCCGACCCGTTCCAGAACATGCGGATCGGCCTGTACACCCAGCGCGCCGTCCACTCCGACGCCGCGGTGCTGGCCGCCCGCGAGGTCCTGCACATGCACACCCTGGGGGCCGCGGAAGCCCTCGGCCTGTCCGACCGGGTGGGCAGCGTGGAGGTGGGAAAGCACGCGGACCTCGTCGTCGTCGACCCCACGTCCCCGGCCACCGGACCGATCTGGGACCCCGTCGCCACGTACGTCCTGGCGTGCTCGCTGCGCAATCTCACCCACGTCTACGTGGGCGGACGCCTGGTGGCGGAGGGCGCGCGCAGCCTGCACCCGCTCGCCGACGAGGCCGACGCCCAGCTCACCGAGCGCATGATCCGCTCGGCCCGGGCGCGGGGGTTCACCCCGGCGTTCACGCCGGGCCTGGTGCGGGCATGACCTCCGGAGCCGCGGCGGTGCTCATCGA
>NZ_JAALDN010000190.1 GCF_014144855.1 Dietzia maris
CGGGCGCGTGGCCGAACTGCGGCGGCCCGCTCGCCTGATCTGCGCGCGTCCGCTTGCCTGATCCGGGCGGACACGCACAGAGAGCACGCGACCGGCGTCGGGGTGATCCCCCGGCGCCGGTCGCCGTCTGTGCGAGGCCGCGAAGGGGCCCGGATGCCCCGGCGGGCGGGCCGCTATTCTCTTGAATGGTGACCACCGCCGAACGCTTCTATTCTCGCCTCGTCACCCGCGATGCCGACGCCGAGCGCGACCTCCCCGACGTCGTCCGCCGCGAGCTTCCGCGCAACGGGCTGAGGCTCGTGGCCGCCAACACGCTGCAGTCCTCGGGTGACCAGACGGTCAACGCATCGACCGTGCTGCCGTGGCTGTTCCACGTGCTCGGGGTGCCGGCGGCGCTGGTCGGTCTGCTGGTGCCGATCCGGGAGTCCGGGTCGATGCTGCCGCAGGCCTTCCTCACGCCGCTGGTGGTGCGGGTGCGCCGCCGCAAGTGGGTGTTCGTCACGGGCGCGCTGGTGCAGGCGGCATCGGTGGCGGCAATGGCCGCGATCGCCGCCCTCGGGCACGGGACGGCAGCGGGCGTCGGCATCCTGGTCGCGCTCGTGGTGTTCTCGCTGGGCCGCTGCCTGTGTTCGATCGCGTCGAAGGACGTGCAGGGCCGCACCATCCCGTCGGGGGAGCGCGGCCAGATCATCGGGTTGGCCACGTCGGCGGCGGGGTTGGTCGCGATCACGCTCGGCCTGGCCATCCGGATCCTAGGCGGCGGCGACCTCGACAGCACCGAACTGGCGTTCCTGCTGGTGGCGGGCGCGGTGCTGTGGTTGCTCTCGGCGTCGACGTACTCCCGCGTGGTCGAGCCGGCCGGCGACGGGCGCGCCCGCCGGGGAGCGAAGGACCACGGCGCGACGGAGGATCACGGCGCGACGAAGGGCCACGGCGCGGCCACTGGCGGTGCGTCGGAGGAGTCGTCGACGTGGTTCGCGGACGCGGCGCGATTGTTCCGGGACGACGCCACGTTCCGCAAGTTCGTGACCGTCCGCGGCCTGCTGCTGGTGTCCTCGCTCAGCCCGCCGTTCATCGTGTCGATGTCGGTCGCCTCGGGCACCGGGGCGCTGGCCGGGTTGGGTGGGTTCATCCTCGCCTCGGGCGTGGCGTCTCTCATCGGGGGGCGAGTCTTCGGGCGGCTGGCCGACCGATCGAGCCGACTGCTCATGGCGGGCGCAGCCACGGCCGCGTCGGCGGTGGCGGTCGCGTTGGTGCTCGCGGTCTCGATCCCGGGCTTCGACGGCGGGTCGGCACTCGGGGCCACGGTGTTCGTCGGGGCCTACTTCCTGCTCACGCTGCTGCACTCCGGCGTCCGCGTCGGCCGCAAGACCTACGTGGTGGACGTGGCCGAGGGCGATCTCCGGACCACCTACGTGGCAGTGGGCAACACGGCCATGGGGATCATCCTGCTGGTGGTGGGCGGGATCAGCTCGGCGCTCGCGGTGCTGGGCGTGCAGTGGTCGCTGATCTTCCTCGCGGTGCTCGGGGTGATCGGCGCGGTGTCGGCGGTGACGATGCCCGAGGTCTCCCGCGGCGCGGCCCGCTAGATCTCAGACGCCCGGGTCGAATCCGCCGACGTCGTAGATCAGCTTCTGCACACCGTTGGGGTACGCCTCGCTCTCGACCAACTCCAGCTTCTGCCGGGGCTTGTCGGTCTCGCTCCACATGCGCTTGCCGGCGCCGAGGACGAACGGGAACACCAGCAGGTGATAACGGTCGATGAGCCCGGCGTCGGAGAGGGTCCGAGCCAGCGTCGCCGACCCGTGCACGAGGATCGGCGCCGGTTCGGCCTCCTTCACCGCGGCCACCTCGTCGAGCGTGCGCAGGATCGTCGTCGTCCCCCATCCCTCGACGAGGTCACTCTCGGCCAACGTCGTGGACACCACGTACTTGGGCATGGCGTTGTAGCGGGGGAACTCGTCGTCCATCTGCGGCCACACGGCGGAGAACGCCTGGTAACTGACGCGGCCGAGCATCATCGCGCCGGCCTCGCCCTGTTCGCGGGCCTTGATCGAGTAGACGTCCTCGTCGAAGTCGACCGCGAACGTCCAGCCGGTGTTGCGGTACCCGGGCTCGCCGCCGGGGGCCTCGACTACGCCATCGAGCGAGACGAAGGCGGTGTAGATCAATCGGCTCACGGGCGGACTCCTCACGCGCGGGTCTGCCAGAGTACGCCCGCACGCGGCGCCTGAAAACGGCCACAATGGCGTCGAGGGCCGGCCGACCGGGGTCGGGACGACGACGAGGAGTGCCCATGCGCCACGACCAGACCACTCTCGCGGATTTCCGGGCGAGCCTGCTCGACGGGAGCGGGAAGGACTTGTCCGACTACGCCGGGCAGGTCGTCCTGGTGGTCAACACCGCGAGCAAGTGTGGGTTCACGCCGCAGTACAAGGGGTTGCAGAAGCTGTACGAGGAGTTCCGCGACGAGGGCTTTGTAGTGCTCGGGTTCCCGTGTGACCAGTTCGCGCACCAGGAGCCGGGCTCCGACGAGGAGATCGGTGCGTTCTGCGAGCGCAACTTCGGCGTGGAGTTCCCGCTGTTCTCCAAGATCGAGGTCAACGGATCGAGCGCCCACCCGCTCTACGAGTGGCTCAAGTCCGAGAAGTCCGGGGTGCTGGGTGGGCGAATCAAATGGAACTTCACCAAGTTCCTCGTGGGTCGCGACGGCCACGTGATCGACAGGTTCGGACCCAACCGGAAGCCCGAGGACCTGCGCGAGGCGGTCGAGGCGGCACTGCGGGGGTAGCGACTCGCACGGCGTGAGTAACGATTTGAGCTGAGAACGGATTAAGCTTCGTAAGTCACTACTTACAACATTTGGAGCTTCATGTCCTTCGGACTCCGCCGCGCCGCGGCTGCGACCGCCGGCGCACTCGCCGTCGCCCTGACCCTCGGGTCGGCCACTCCCGCTTTCGCCCAGACCGCCAGCATCGACCCCTCGACGCTCATCGACCCGTCGGCGCTCGGCCAGGAGGACTTCGAGGCGATCATCGACGCCGTCGGCTCCGTGCCGATCGGCTCGGCCGCAGGGATTCTCGGGTCGGTCGGCTCGGCCGACGTCCCACTCGGGGAAGGGTCCTCGGAAACCGTCGGCACGCCCACTCCGGTCGACGAGTCGATCACCAAGACGGAGTTTCGTGGAATCGAGCGCTACCGCGCCGATAAGGCCGGGAACGATCAGGCGTACGAGTACTGGACCATCGCCTCGAAGGCAATGCAGCGTGAGATCACCGTCGAGGTCGTCCCCTCGCGCGGCACGGGCGAGGCGCCCGTCCTCTACATGCTCGACGGCGTGGGTGCGCCGATCAGCAGCACCGGCTGGGCTCACCAGGCGTACGTCGCTGATCGGATGGAGGACGAGAACGTTCACGTGGTGAACCCGGCGGGTGCCTACGCCTCGTACTACACCGACTGGGAGGAGATCGACCCGGTCTTGGGCAACAACAAGTGGGAGACGTTCCTCACCGAGGAACTGCCGGCGATCGTCGATGAGCGGCTCAACACGAATGACAAGGCAGCCGTCGGCGGCATCTCCATGGGCGCTCAGGCGGCCATGCATCTTGCGGCTACACACCCCGATGTCTACGACGCCGTGATGTCGTTCAGTGGCTTCTACTCGACAATGGACGCCCTGGGGTACCAGACCGTGCGGCTCTCCGTTGAGACTCGCGGTGGAGACGTCGAGAACATGTGGGGCCCGCACCGTAGCGCGCGGTGGGCGGAGAACGACACCATCTCTCACCCGGAGGGTCTGCGCGGCAAGGCTGTGTACTTCTCGGCCGGAAACGCCGAGATCGGTCCCGATGACGTCAAGCAGTACGGTGCCAACTACCAGGACCTGATAATCGGGTTGGTGCTGGAGATGGGCGTGTACGAGAACTCGAAGGCCTTCGAGAAGGCACTCGATCGTGCCGGGATCGAGCACAAGGTGGACTTCGCCGACACCGGCCTGCACAACTGGCCGAACTTCCTCAAGAACTTCGAGTCCGGATGGGACTACATCAAGCCCGCCTTGTACGGCGGAGACGTCGAGCCCGGAACGGGCACCCCGGGTGCATCCGGCTCAGCCGGTTCCCTGGGGACCTCCGGATCCCTGGGCTCCTCCGGGTCCACCGGTTCCTGATCGACCTTCTCGAGAAGCGGTCCTGCGCTCCAACACCGGGGCGCGGGACCGCTTCTGTATCGCTCGGCCGCACCCACCTCGGCCACACTCACAATGAGGGGACCCCGATGAACACCCGCGTCCGTCGCCGCGCAACCGTCACCGCCACCGTCCTCGCGGCCATCCTGTCCCTGGGATTCGCCGCGCCCGCCTCTGCCCAGATCGGCGGCGATATCGACACCTCGTCCCTGGGACTCGAGGAGGTGGAGCTGATCGGGTCTGCGGCCGGTTCCCTTCCGCTGGGCTCGACACTCGGGTCGCTCGGGTCGGCCGGTTCCACCAACATCCCGCTCGGCGGCACCGGGTCATACGTGGAGCTTCCCAACCCGCCGCGACCGCGCGACGACTCGATCGACTCGGTCGAGCTCCGCGCCATCACCCAGCACGGAGAGTACGAGCACTGGCTCGTCACCTCCGCCGCCATGCAGCGCGAGATCGTGCTCGAGGTGCTCCCGTCCCGCGTGACGGACAAGGGGTCGGCGCCCGTGTTGTATCTCCTCGACGGGGTCGACTCGGTCGAAGGAAACTCGGGCTGGAAGCGGGCCGGAAACATGCCCGCGCGCATGGCCGAGGAGAACGTCCACCTGGTGACACCCACGGGAGGCCCCTCCTCGTACTGGTCCGACTGGCTGAGCGAGGACGAGGTCTTCGGCTACAACAAGTGGGAGACGTTCCTCACCGAGGAGCTGCCCGACCTCGTCGAGGCGGAACTGGCGACCCGGGGCACGAAGCACAACGGCAAGAACGGAATCGCCGGCGCGTCGATGGGTGCGCAGGCCGCAATGCACCTGGCGGCCACCTACCCGGAGCTGTACGACGGCGTCATGGCGCTCTCCGGCTACTACTCGACCACCGACGAGCTGGGCTACCAGTCGGTCCGTGGCTCGGTGGATGGGCGCGGCGGCGATTCCGCCAACATGTGGGGCCCGCGCGGAAGCGATCTGTGGAAGTACCACGACACGACTTCCACCCGGAGGGTCTCGAGGGCACCGCGGTGTACTTCGCGACCGGGGGCACGGCGGTGTCCGAAGGGGATCTCCGGAACTACGGCGACGACTACTTCGCCATGCTGCAGGGCCTGGTGCTGGAAAAGGGGGTCATCGAGGGGGCCAGGAGCTTCTCCCGCGAACTCGACCGCCACGGCATCGCGCATCGCGTGGACTACGGCGACGAGGGCCTCCACGGGTGGCAGACGTTCGTCGACTACATCACGCCCGGTTGGAACCACATCAAGCCTGCGCTGCAGAACTGAGCGACGGCGGGAATCCCCCGCGCACGCCCGTCGAGAAGACAGTTCGGCACACCCGCCTCTCGCGCGACGTGTGCGGAACTGTCTTTTCGATGGAGTCGACGGAGTCGATGTGGCGGCTGGTCAGGCCGCGGCCAGCCGAAGGCGGTCGAGGTGCCGGGCGATCGCGTCGAGCGCGCGGTCGAGCACCGGCGCCTCCGGCAGGCACACGATGCGGAAGTGGTCGGGTTCGGGCCAGTTGAAGCCGGTGCCGTGGGTGACCAGCACGTGCTCGGAGCGAAGGAGGTCCAGGGCGAACTGCTCGTCGCTGGAGATGCCGAACATCTCGCGGTCGAGGCGCGGGAAGCAGTACAGCGCGCCCCGCGGCGCCACGCAGCTCACGCCGGGGATGGCGTTGAGGCGCTCGGCGGTCCGGGCCAGCTGCCGCTCGAGTCGGCCGTCCGGGTCCACCACGTCGTGGCCCCACGGTGAGTCCTCGGCCAGGGCGACGGGGATCGCGTGCTGCGCGGGGACGCCGGGGCAGACCCGCATGTTGGACAACAGGGTCAGTCCCTCCAGTAGGTCGGTGGCGTCGGCGATCGGGCCGGTCGCGACCACCCAGCCGGCCCGGTAGCCGCACACCCTGTACGCCTTGGACAGCCCGCCGAAGGTCAGGCACAGTACGTCGTCGCCGGCCGCCCACGCGGCGTGGTGGTGGCGGGCGTCGCCGAAGAGGACCTTCTCGTAGATCTCGTCGGACAGCAGGACGAGCCCGTGGCGGCGCGCGATGTCGGCCATCCCCCGGACGGTGTCCTCGCTGTACACCGCGCCCGTGGGGTTGTTGGGGTTGATCATCACCAGGGCGGTGGTGCGTGGGGTGACCCTGGATTCGATGTCCTCCAGCGACGGGTTCCAGCCGTCGGTCTCGTCGGCGAGGTAGTGTACGGGCACGCCTCCGGTGAGGTTCACGGCGCCCGTCCAGGTCGGGTAGTCGGGGGCGGGGACCAGGATCTCGTCGCCGGGGTCGACCATGGCCTGCAGGACCAGCGTGATGAGTTCGCTCACGCCGTTGCCGAGGAAGACGTTCTCGGTCGAGACGCCACCGATCCCGTGTCGGCGGTAGTAGTCCGCCACGGCCTCGCGGGCGGTGGGGATGCCGCGGGAGTCGGAGTAGGCCTGCCCGGCGGCGAGTCCCGCCGCCACCGCGTCGACGAGCTCCGGCCGGGCGGTGAGCCCGAAGGGGTGCATGTTGCCCAGGTTGAGCCGCAGGATGTCGTGCCCCTCGGCCTCGAGGCGCATCGCCTCGGTGAGGATCGGGCCACGCACGTCGTAGCGCACGTCGCGGAGTCGTCGGGACTGGCGGTAGGTCGTCATGGGACCCATCCCACCCCGAAAGTGGCGCCCCCGGGAGGTCCATTTTGCGCAGATGCGTGAGACCACTATGCGGTGTCGTGGCCTACGCTCACCCCATGGCCCGTACCGCACGCCCCGGATCCCTGGTGGTGGGGCAGGTGTCGGGGGCTGCGGAGTTGGCCGACGCGATCATCGACCTGGTCGCCGGCGGATCCGTGGCCGACGGCGACCGGCTGCCCTCCACGCGCGCGCTCGCCGAGCAGACCGGACTCTCCCGTGGGACCGTGGTTCGCGCGTTCGATGAACTGTCGGCGGCCGGCTTCGTCGTCTCCACCCAGGGGTCGGGGACCCGGGTCGTCGCCGGAGCCGGTCAGGCTGCACGGGCCGGGGCGCGGACGCGCGGAGTCAGCCGAACCTCGTCGTCGTCGCCACTCATGCGGCAGGGCGCCCGCACCTCGTCACCGGAGGTTCCGGCGGCGACCACTGCGTCACCCGCGCCCGCGCCCGCGCCCCCGG
>NZ_JAALDN010000191.1 GCF_014144855.1 Dietzia maris
ACGACAACGGCGACGACGACGACAACGACGACGACGACAAGGTCGACACGACAGTCCGGAAGGGGACCACCCGGTGACCATCACCTACGACTGCACCGAGGACACCGGCCGCGAGGTCGGTCTCAGTTCCGCTGCAGGCGCCCTGCGCTCGGGCCGGCTGGTCGTGACCCCCACCGACACGCTCTACGGCATCGCCGCCGATGCCTTCGACCCGGACGCGGTGGTCTCGCTGCTGTCCGCCAAGCGCCGTGGCCCGGACATGCCGGTGCCGGTCCTGGTCGGCTCGTGGGAGACCATCGACGGCCTCGTCGTGAGCACCCCGGCCGCCGCCCGCGACCTCATCCGCGCCTTCTGGCCGGGGGGCTTGAGTCTCATCGTGCACCAGGCACCGTCCCTGGGCTGGGACCTCGGCCAGACCCGCGGCACGGTCATGCTCCGGATGCCGCTGCACCCCGTCGCCATCGAACTCCTGCGCGAGGTCGGCCCGCTCGCGGTGTCCAGTGCCAACGTCTCCGGTCAACCGCCGGCCACCACCGTGGCCCAGGCCCGGGAGCAGCTCGGCGACTCGGTGGCCGTGTACCTCGACGGCGGCCCGTGTGCGATCGGCCAGCCCTCGACGATCGTCGACCTCACCGGGCCCGGTCCGCGCATCGTCCGCGAGGGCGCGGTGACCGCCGAGCGCGTGGGAGAGGTCCTCGGCGTCGACCCCGCGGTCCTGCACGGCTGAACCATGGGTGCCGGGGTCCCGTTCCGGGAGCTGCTGCTCATCGCGGTCACCGCCGGACTGGTCACCTTCGTCGTCACCGGTCTGGTCAGGGGAGTGGCACCCGCGATCGGCGGGCTCGCCTACCCGCGGGAGCGGGACGTGCACCAGGTCCCCACCCCCCGGCTCGGCGGGGTGGGCATCTTCACCGGGATGCTCATCGCCGTCTACCTCGCCGCGCAGCTGCCGGCCCTGAACCGGGCCTTCCCGCCCTTCGCCCCCGACGTGGAGGCCACCATCGTCGCCGGCGGGGTGATCGTGCTGGTGGGGATCGTGGACGACATCCTCGGGCTCGGGGCCGTCACCAAACTCGCGGGCCAGGCCGCCGCGGCCGGGGTCCTGGTCGCGATGGGCGTGTCGTGGACGCTGCTGTACATCCCCTTCGGGGACGGCAACATCCTCGTCCTCGACCAGCTCCAGGCCGGACTGCTCACGGTCGTGTTCACACTGACGATCGTCAACGCGATGAACTTCGTGGACGGACTCGACGGGCTCGCCGCCGGACTCGGGGCCATCGCGGCCACGGCGATCTGCGTGTTCTCCGTGGGCATCATGCTGGACCAGGGCGGGACCGTCGGGGCCTACCCGCCGGCACTGGTCACCGCGGTCCTGGCCGGGGCGCTCATCGGGTTCCTGCCCCACAATTTCCAACCCGCCCGGATCTTCATGGGCGACTCCGGGTCCATGCTGATCGGACTGGTCCTCGCCGCGGCCTCGACGAGCGCCTCCGGGAAGATCTCGCAGAGCCTGTACGGGCCCCAGGACATGATCGTCCTGCTCTCGCCGGTGATCGTGGTCGCGGCCGCGATGTTCGTGCCGATGCTCGACCTGGTCATGGCGGTGGTGCGGCGGGTCGGGGCCGGCCGTAGCCCCTTCGCACCCGACAAGATGCACCTGCACCACCGGCTGCTCGCGCTGGGGCACTCCCACCGGAGGGTCGCGCTGGTCATCTACGCGTGGGTCTCCCTCATCGCGTTCGGGGCCGTCGGGGCGACGATGCTGCCCACCGAGGTGATCGTCCCCGCGATCGCGGCCGGTCTCCTCTCCGTCCTGGCGGCGACCCTCGTCCCTCGCCTCCGCAGTTCGCGCGGGAAGCACCGGACGGCCGACGGGCCCCGATCCCCGGGCGACTAGGCTGCGGGGTATGGACGACACCCCCGGACACGACGCCCCCGGACACCAGGTCGAGAGCGCCCACACCATCGGACTACGCAGGGCGGTGACCCTCGGCGGCGCCGCGCTCGCCGTGCTCATGGTGATCAGCGCAGGGCTGTGGTGGGCGGTGGATGGTCGCTCCGGCCTGTGGGGCGCCCTGCTCGGGGCCGCGATCGGTGGCGTGTTCGTCCTCCTCACCGCGGTGGTGGTGATCGCCACGGCCCGAACCTCACCCCAGGTGACCGGAGCCGTCCTGTTGGGAACGTGGCTCCTCAAGCTCATCGTGGCGATCGGGGTCGTCGCGGCTCTCAAGCCGCTCGACTTCTACTCCAAGCCCGCGTTCGCCACGACCATCGTCGTGGCCATGGTCGTGGTCCTCGCGTCGGAGACGGTGGCCATTCTGCGCACGCGCGCCCCGTACGTGGAGCCCTGAGCTGGGATTTTCCGGCACTCCCGATCGGTCACGGACTGGTTTCGGGGAGATGTGGAGCTGATAACGGCGTGAGGTGCCCCCAGGGGTCCGCAGGGGATGGCCTTTGCTACGATGCTCTGCGGAGGGAAACCGGAAAAGGGCGCGGCGGTACACGCCGCGAGAATCCCCGGGCCCTCCCGGGTTCCGCAGGTCGGAACGAAACACTGGACATGACCACCGTCTCTGCAGGCGGCCCGAACAGGGGAGAGAGCGCTGAGCACGTCACTGCTGGCATTCAAGGGCGAGTTCCATCCGCCGTCACTAAATGACTTCTTCCCGCCGGCCGTGCTCTTCGAGGGGACTCCGTTCGCTCTGGACCGGCTGATGATCATCCGGCTGATCGCGGCGGCCGTCGTCGCGGTGCTGTTCTACCTGGCGATGCGCCGGTCGGCCGTCGTGCCGCGCGGACTGCAGAACGTCGGCGAGATCGCGCTGGACTTCGTCAAGAACAACATCTCGGACGAGATCATCGGGAAGAAGGACGGTGACCGGTTCCTCCCGGTCATCGCGACGATCTTCTTCCTCACGCTGTTCATGAACCTGCCCGCCGTGATCCCGGGCTTCAACATCTCGCCCAACGCGCGGATCGGCATGCCGCTGGTCATGGCCGCGGTCGCGTATGTGGTCTTCATCTATGCGGGAGCCAAGAAGTACGGCTTCTTCTCCTTCGTGGGCAAGTCGGTCGTCGTGCCGAACCTTCCCCCGGCGCTGCACCTGCTGGTCGTGCCGATCGAGTTCGTGTCGACCTTCATCCTGCGGCCGGCCACGCTGACCATCCGTCTGATGGCCAACATGCTGGCCGGGCACATCATGATCGTGCTGCTGTTCTCCGCCACGAACTTCTTCTTCTGGCAGTTCAACGGGTGGACCGCGGTCAGCCTCGTGACCATCATCGTGTCGGTGGCGTTCACGTTCTTCGAGCTGCTGGTGATCTTCCTGCAGGCGTACATCTTCGCGCTGCTCACCGCGGTGTACATCGACCTGTCGTTGCACGCCGACAGTCACTAAAAGACTTCCGGCGCCGCGAGCGCCGGGACACCCAGACCACACCGACGACCGAGTGCGGACATCCCGCACCGGCCATCTGAAAGGGAACGGAAACCCACATGGATATCGTCACTCTCGCCCAGGCAACCGAGACGACCGCCCGCGGTTACGGCGCCATCGGCTACGGCCTCGCCGCGATCGGCCCCGGCATCGGCATCGGCATCGTCGTCGGCAAGGCGATCGAGGGCATGGCCCGCCAGCCCGAGATGGCCGGCCAGCTGCGCACCACGATGTTCCTGGGCATCGCCTTCACCGAGGCCCTGGCGCTCATCGGTATCGTCACCGGCTTCATTTTCTGATCGCCGGCTGGCGAAGGTCAACGACATGAATCCGATCCACATTCTCGCCGCGAGCGAGACCGAGGGGCTCCCGCTGGAGGAGACGCCCAACGTCCTCTCGCCGGCGCTGTACGACATCGTCTGGTCGCTGATCCCGTTCGCTGTCGTCCTGTTCGTGTTCTGGAAGTTCGTCCTCCCGATGTTCAAGCGGGTCCTGGACGAGCGCACCCAGCGCATCGAGGGCGGCATCGAGAAGGCGGAGGCCGCACAGGCCGAGGCGAAGGCGGCCCTGAACAAGTACAACGCCCAGCTCGCCGAGGCGCGTGGCGAAGCCGCGAAGATCCGCGACGACGCGCGTGCGCAGGGGCAGCAGATCCTCGCCGACATGAAGGCGGAGGCCCAGGCCGAGAGCGACCGCATCGTCGCCGCCGGGCAGCAGCAGCTCGCCGCGCAGCGTCAGCAGATCGTCACGGAGCTCCGTGGCGACCTCGGACGCCAGTCGGTCGAGCTCGCCGAGCGGCTCATGGGTGAGCAGCTGTCCGATCCGGTCCGCCGTTCGGGCACCATCGACCGTTTCCTCGCCGACCTGGACAAGGTCGCCGGGGCGGGCCAGAAGTAAGGAAGAAGCAGACTATGCACGCAGCAAGCCGCGACGCCCTCGAGCAGTCCCGGTCGGTCCTGCAGTCCACGCTCTCCGCGAACCCGGCCGGGGGCGCCACGGGCGCCAAGGTCGGTGCCGAGCTCTTCCGGGTCGTCGACGTCCTGGAGGGTGACCGCTCCCTGCGTGTCGCCGTCGCGGACTCGTCCGCACCGGTCGAGGCCCGCGAGGACCTCGCCCGTTCGGTGTTCGGCTGGAAGATCGACGAGTCGACCCTCGCGGTCGTGCTTGCTGCGGTCGCACTGTCCTGGTCCACCCCGCGGGATCTCCGTGAGGGCCTCGTCACCCTCGGCCGGGAAGCGCTCCTGCTCTCGGCCCGGGAGCAGGGTCAGCTCGGGACGGTCGAGGACGAACTGTTCAGATTGGGCCGCATCGTCGCGGGCGACGCGGAGTTCGAGCAGGCTCTGTCCGACCGCACGACCACCACGGAGTCCAAGCGCGCACTCCTCGGTCATGTCCTCTACGGCAAGGTGACCGCGGTCACCGAGGCGCTCGCCGGGCAGGCGATCGCCCGGCCGGACGCCATGCCCGCCGACGATCTGGACGCGCTGTCCAGGCAGGCGGCCGAACTCCAGGGACAGTCGGTGGCCGTGGTCACCAGTGCCACGGAACTCACCACCGAGCAGCGGGCCGCACTCGAGGGCAAGCTCGCCGAGATCTACGGACGGGAGATGGCGGTCCACGTCCAGGTCGACCAAGCGGTCCTCGGCGGCATGGTGATCCGCGTCGGTGACGAGATCATCGACGGTTCCGTCGCCGGGCGGCTCTCGGCCGTACGACGGGCGCTTCCCTAGGCCTCGACACCCGACGAGCAACGGTCGCACTCGGTCGATGCTCACCTGACAAGACACATCCAGACCACACTTAGTGAGAGCAGGAATGACATGGCGGAGCTGACTATCTCCTCCGACGAGATCCGCAGTGCGATTGCGAATTACACCTCGACGGTCTCCAACGAGGCGTCGCGCGAGGAGGTCGGAATCGTCACCGACACGGGCGACGGTATCGCCCACATCAGCGGACTCCCGTCCGCGATGGCCAACGAGCTGCTGGAGTTCCCGGGCGGCATCCTCGGCGTCGCACTGAACCTCGAGGACCGCGAGATCGGTGCGGTCGTGCTCGGCAACTTCGATGAGATCGCCCAGGGCCAGGAGGTGCGTCGCACCGGGGAGGTCCTCTCCGTTCCGGTCGGCGACGGCTTCCTCGGTCGCGTCGTCAACCCGCTCGGGCAGCCCATCGACGGCCTCGGCGACATCGAGTCGGAAGGCACCCGCGCCCTCGAGCTGCAGGCGCCGTCCGTTCTGGAGCGCCAGCCGGTCGAGGAGCCCATGCAGACCGGCATCAAGGCCATCGACGCCATGACGCCGATCGGTCGCGGTCAGCGTCAGCTCATCATCGGTGACCGCAAGACGGGCAAGACCGCGGTCTGCATCGACGCGATCCTCAACCAGAAGGCCAACTGGGAGTCGGGCGACAAGACCAAGCAGCTCCGGTGCATCTACGTCGCGATCGGCCAGAAGGGCTCCACCATCGCGGGTGTCAAGGCGACGCTCGAGGAGAACGGCGCGATGGAGTACACCACCATCGTCGCCGCCCCCGCCTCTGACTCGGCCGGCTTCAAGTGGCTCGCGCCGTTCACCGGTTCGGCCATCGGGCAGCACTGGATGTACGACGGTGCGCACGTCCTGGTCGTGTTCGACGACCTGTCCAAGCAGGCCGACGCGTACCGCGCGATCTCGCTGCTGCTCCGTCGCCCCCCGGGTCGCGAGGCGTACCCCGGCGACGTCTTCTACCTGCACTCCCGCCTGCTCGAGCGGTGCGCCAAGCTCTCGGACGAGATGGGCGGTGGGTCGCTGACGGGTCTCCCGATCATCGAGACCAAGGCCAATGACGTCTCGGCGTTCATCCCGACCAACGTCATCTCGATCACCGACGGTCAGGTCTTCCTCGAGTCCGACCTGTTCAACCGCGGTGTGCGTCCGGCCGTCAACGTCGGTATCTCCGTCTCCCGAGTCGGCGGTGCCGCGCAGACCAAGGGCATGAAGAAGGTCTCCGGCTCGCTGCGTCTGGACCTGGCCGCGTACCGCGACCTCGAGTCGTTCGCGACGTTCGCGTCCGACCTCGACGCCGCCTCGAAGGCGCAGCTCGAGCGTGGCCAGCGTCTGGTCGAGATCCTCAAGCAGGACCAGAACTCGCCGGTCGCCGTGGAGGACCAGATCGTCTCGATCTACCTCGCCGGTGAGGGTTTCTACGACTCCGTCCCGGTCGAGGACGTCCGTCGCTTCGAGGGCGAGCTGCTCGAGACCCTGCGGCACTCCGCCTCCGACGTCTACAGCCAGATCGAGGGGGGAGCCGCGCTCTCCGACGAGTCCAAGTCGACCCTCGAGGCCAAGACCAACGAGTTCAAGGAGGGCTTCGTCGCCACCGACGGTTCCCGTGTGGTCAACGAGCCCGAGGCCGAGGCGCTGTCCGAGGACGAGATCGATCGTGAGAAGCTCACGGTCACCAAGAAGAAGGCCTGAGGCCTGCGATGACAGCCATCCGATTCAAGGTCGAGAGGAGAGTGATCCACGCCCATGGCCAACATGCGTGAACTACGCGACCGGATCAAGTCGGTCAACTCGACCAAGAAGATCACCAAGGCCCAGGAGCTGATCGCGACCTCGCAGATCTCCAAGGCCCAGGCCCGGGTCGCGGAGGCCAAGCCCTTCGCGGACCAGATCACCGCGATCCTCACCGATCTCGCGAGTGCCTCGTCGCTCAAGCACCCGATGCTCAACGAGCCGGAGAACCCGAAGCGGTCCGCCGTGCTGGTGGTGACCTCCGACCGGGGCATGTGTGGTGGTTACAACCACAACGTGCTCAAGGAGGCCGCCGAGCTCATCGCCTACCTCGAGAGCGAAGGGCGTGAGGTCGACATCTACGTGATGGGCAACAAGGGGATCGTGTACTACACGTTCCGCGAGGTCGAGCTCGCCGGTGCCTGGCACGGGCATTCGCAGAAGCCGGACTACCAGGAAGCGCGTCCGGCGTTTCAGCTCCTGTCGGCGGCTTTCAAGGCCGGCGGCGAGTCGACGTTCGACGCCTCCGAGTTCCTCGAGGGGGACGGCACGGACACCACCCGCAAGGGCGTCGACGAGGTCCACATCGTCTACACCCAGTTCAAGTCGATGCTCACGCAGACCCCGCGGGCGCGTCGACTGGCCCCGATCGAGACCGAGGTCGAGATCGAGGAGCTGGACCTGGGCGACGGCATGATGGACGACAGCCCCAGGTCGGAGTCCGAATTCAAGCCGGAGGTCTCCTTCGAGCCGGATGCGGACACCCTCCTGGACAACATCCTCCCGAGGTACATGTCGACCCGTGCCTTCGCCTCGCTCCTTGAGGCGGCGGCGTCGGAGTCGGCGGCACGACGGACCGCCATGAAGTCGGCGACCGACAACGCCACCGAGCTGGTGGAGGGCCTGAGCCGCGAGGCGAACCAGGCACGCCAGGCACAGATCACCCAGGAAATCAGCGAGATTGTCGGTGGCGCTGGTGCGCTCGCCGCTAGCGCAGGAAGTGACTAAGCAATGACCACAGCTGTTACCGATCAGAGCACGACGGGCACGGCCGGTCTCACCGGTCGGGTCGCCCGCGTCCTGGGTGCGGTCGTCGACGTGGAGTTCCCGCGCGGCGCCCTCCCGGCCCTCTTCAACGCCCTCACCGCCGAGATCACCCTCGCGGCGGTCGCCAAGACCGTGACGTTCGAGGTCGCCCAGCACCTGGGCGACAACATGGTGCGCTGCATCTCGATGCAGTCCACCGACGGACTCGTCCGCGGTGCCGAGGTGGTCGACTCCGGTCAGCCGATCTCGGTTCCGGTCGGCGACGTCGTCAAGGGCCACGTCTTCAACGCCCTGGGCGACTGCCTCGACGCGCCCGGCACCGGCCGGGACGGCGAGCAGTGGGGTATTCACCGCGAGCCGCCGGCCTTCGACCAGCTCGAGGGCAAGACCGAGATCCTCGAGACCGGCGTCAAGGTGATCGACCTGCTGACCCCGTACGTCAAGGGCGGCAAGATCGGTCTGTTCGGTGGTGCCGGTGTCGGCAAGACGGTGCTCATCCAGGAGATGATCACCCGTATCGCGCGTGAGTTCTCCGGTACGTCGGTGTTCGCCGGCGTCGGTGAGCGCACCCGTGAGGGCACCGACCTCTTCCTCGAGATGGAGGAGATGGGCGTCCTCCAGGACACCGCCCTGGTGTTCGGTCAGATGGACGAGCCGCCGGGGACGCGTATGCGCGTCGCCCTCTCGGCCCTCACCATGGCCGAGTACTTCCGCGACGTGCAGGGCCAGGACGTCCTCCTGTTCATCGACAACATCTTCCGCTTCACGCAGGCCGGTTCCGAGGTCTCGACGCTGCTCGGCCGCATGCCGTCCGCCGTCGGTTACCAGCCGACCCTCGCGGACGAGATGGGTCAGCTGCAGGAGCGAATCACCTCGACGCGTGGTCGCTCGATCACGTCGCTGCAGGCGATCTACGTCCCCGCCGACGACTACACCGACCCGGCGCCGGCCACGACGTTCGCCCACCTCGACGCCACCACGGAGCTCTCCCGCTCCATCGCGTCGAAGGGCATCTACCCGGCCGTCGACCCGCTCACCTCGACCTCTCGGATCCTCGAGCCGGGCATCGTGGGCGAGGAGCACTACCGCGTCGCCCAGGAGGTCATCCAGATCCTCCAGAAGTACAAGGAACTCCAAGACATCATCGCCATCCTCGGTATGGACGAGCTGTCCGAGGAGGACAAGGTCACGGTTCAGCGTGCCCGTCGCCTCGAGCGCTTCCTCGGCCAGAACTTCCTGGTCGCCGAGAAGTTCACCGGTCAGGTCGGTTCGGTCGTCCCGCTGTCGGACACCATCGAGGCGTTCGACAAGCTCTGCAAGGGCGAGCTGGACCACCTTCCGGAGCAGGCGTTCAACGGCATCGGCGGTCTCGACGATGTCGAGGCCAACGCCAAGAAGCTCTCCGGGAAGTGACGGTCGTCCATGGCTGAGATCGAAGTCGAGTTCGTCACCGTCGAGCGCAGGTTCTGGTCCGGGACCGCATCCATGGTGGTCGCCAAGACCAGCGAGGGTGAGATCGGTATCCAGGCCGGTCACGAGCCTCTGCTCGGTGAGCTGGATGCCGCCGGTACCGTCACGGTGTACACGGACGAGGGGCGCAAGGTCGCTGCCGTCCAGGGCGGCTTCCTGTCGGTGACCGCGAACAAGGTCAGCATCCTCGGGGAGTCCGCAGAGTGGTCGGACGCGATCGATCGCGCCGCCGCGGAGCGGCAGCTGTCCGAGGCCGGCGATGACGCCTCCGCCGCGGCCACCGCCCGGGGCCGACTCCTCGCCATCGAGAAGGCCGGCGCCTAGTACGCACGGTCCGCCCGTCACACACGGCCGCGACCGCCGGAAGGGGATGAGCAGAGTGACGGCTCCCATCGAGATCATTCTCGGGCTCGTCATCCTGCTCGTGCTCGTCCCGGTGGTCGCGGCCGTCGTGTATCGACTGGTCGTCGTGCGTCGTAATTCCACGTCGGTCCTCGTTCGCAGGGCCGGGGAGGATGCGTGGGGATACGGCGCCGTCCGGTACTCGGATACCGAGGTCGCGTTATACCGTCTGCTGAGCGTGAAGTTCGGTGCCGACGTGCGGTTGGACCGGCGGACCCTCGTGCTGGGCCCGCGTCGACAGCCCACCGGTCCGGAGCTCGACGTGGCAGAGGAGGGCGAGGTGATCGTTCCGTTCTCCGGACACGACCGCCGCGCCCGTCCGGTCGAAGGTGAACTCTGCGTGGCCCTCGCAAAACTGACCGGGATGCTCGCGTGGGTCGAGGCCTGCTCCACCGAGCAGGTCCGCCCCCGGCGTCCCCACCGCTGACACCATCCGCGCCGCGTGCCGGGGGCGGTGCCCGTACCCAGGAGGAACCGTTGCGTCTCGTCGTAGCCACGTGCCAGGTCGACTACGTCGGTCGCCTCACGGCTCATCTTCCGATGGCCCCGCGGTTGTTGCTGGTCAAGGCCGACGGGTCGGTGAGCGTCCACGCGGACGACCGTGCCTACAAGCCGCTCAACTGGATGACCCCACCCTGTTCCCTCGTGGAGGGAGATCACCCGGAGAACCCGGAGCAGCAGCTGTGGGTGGTGGAGAACAAGGCGGGGGAGCAGCTACGGATCACCGTCGCCGAGGTGCACCACGACTCCCGACACGAACTGGGCGTGGACCCGGGACTGGTGAAGGACGGCGTCGAGGCACACCTGCAGGAACTGCTCGCCGAGCACATCGAGACGCTCGGGCAGGGGTACAGCCTGGTCCGCCGGGAGTACATGACGGCGATCGGCCCCGTCGACATCCTCGGCCGCGACGGTACGGGGACGACGGTCGCCGTCGAGATCAAACGCCGCGGTGAGATCGACGGCGTGGAGCAGCTGACCCGCTATCTGGAACTGCTCAACCGCGACCCGTTGCTCGCGCCGGTCAGTGGGATCTTCGCCGCCCAGATCATCAAGCCCCAGGCGCGCACGCTTGCCGAGGACCGCGGGATCCGATGCGTGACCCTGGACTACGACTCGCTGCGCGGGATCGAGTCCACCGATCTCCGACTCTTCTGACCGCAGGCCATCGCGATGCCCAGGCGACACCGACGCGGCGAAGCCGACCGGCCGCTACCGCCGCGGCACGGACTCGGGGGCTCGGCGCTCGAACCCGGGCCGGCCGGTGACCCCGATTCGTACCACGTACGGCGGATCCCCGGGGCCAGAGCGGGCAAGGACTACCGGTGCCCCGGTTGCGATCACCTGGTGATGTCCGGGACCGCGCACATCGTGGCGTGGCCGGACCGTCCCGGTGGAGACGAGGAACGTCGCCACTGGCACACGGGGTGCTGGTCCGGTCGTGGCCGGAGGGGGCTCACCCGTCGCTGGAGTTGAGGTCCGGTTCCTCCGGCAGGTCGTACTCCCCGTCGTCGCGCGCCCCGGGGATGGGTTCGAGTGTCGCCCGGATGGCGCCGAGCTCGTCCAGCACACGCTCGCGGAGCACGCGCAGGTCGTCCACATGCCGTCGTGCCCGGGAGACCAGACGCTCCGCCCGGCGGCGGGCGTCGTCGACGAGCCGACGGGCCTCCTCCTCGGCCTCGCGACGCGTGGACTCCGCGGCCGCCAGCGAGGCGTCCTGGCGTTGCGCTGCCGCGCGCAGGTCCTCGCTCCGGCGTAGATCCGAGGCCAGTCGGTGGTCCTCATCGATCTCGTGCCGCCGGCGCGCCGCCTCGTCGTCCAGTCGCCGGGCCTCTCGTTCCGCGGCGAGGATGATCTCCCGGGCGCGGGCGCGTGCCGCATCGAGGACGGACGAGTGCTCGGTGCGGACCGCCTCGGCACTCCTGCGGACCGCGGCCAATTCGGCGCCCGCGGTCTCCCGTAGCCGCCACGCGTCCTCCTCGGCCTCCGCGCGAATCCGGTCGGCGGTGGCGTGCGCGGAGTCACGGATGGACTCCGCTTCGGCGGTGGCCAGCGAGAGCATCGTCGACAACCTGTCCGACATCTGACCGCTGGTCACGGGAGCCCGACCGAGTTCGGCGACCCTGGCCTCGAGGTGTGCCACCCGTGCTCGTTCCCGGTCTGCGTCCGCCGCGGCCCGCTCAGCCCGGGCGACGGCGGCATCCCGGTCAGCGCGCAGTACCCCCGTCTCCGTCTCGAGACGGGTGAGTGCTCCCATCACCTGCTCACGGTCAAATCCCTTGCGCACCACCGCGAAGGACTCCGCGGTGGTGGGTGACGTGTGCATGCTCGACATGTCCCCACCCTAGCGGCGGGAGCCGGGCGAGCGACTAGGGCGTGTCTCCCAATTGGCGTAGCCAGGTGAGAATTGCGCAGAGGGTG
>NZ_JAALDN010000192.1 GCF_014144855.1 Dietzia maris
CGGCTCCACCATGGCCGGGTACGCCCGGGCGTGGCTACGGGACGGGTCCCCGCTGGCCTGCGACGCGCTCACGGTGTCGCCCTACCTGGGCGTGGGAGCCCTGGACGCGGCGTTCGAGGCGGCGGCCGGCACCGGCCGGGGCCTGTTCGTCCTGGCCCGGACCTCCAACCCCGAGGCCGGGCCCCTGCAGGGCTCGGCAGGCCCCACCGGCACGGTCGCCCAGTCCGTCGTCGACGAGGTGGCCCTCCGGAACGCGGGCGCCGGGGATGATGCACCGGGGTCCTTCGGCGTGGTCGTCGGGGCGACGGTGACCGACCCCCCGAGGCTCGACGAGCTCTCCGGCCCGGTCCTCATGCCCGGGGTGGGGGAGCAGGGCGGCACCCTCGCCGACGTCCGCAGGATCGCCGGGCCCGCGCTCCCGCTCACCCTGGTCAACGTCTCGCGGCACGTGCTGCGCGCCGGGCCGGACGTCGACGCGATGCGCGCGACGGTCGTCGAACTCGCCGCACAGTACAGGTTCTCCGACGACTCCTGAGTCACCGCGTTCCACACGGGTGTACCGGCGTCCCACCGGTGACGGCCGCCCGGAGCCGGGCTCGCGGGAATCGGGCGGTTCGCGTCGCGCCCCCGGACGGGCGGCGCTAGGGTGCCATACAACCTCGAACCGTCAATGCGCAGATCAGACGGGGTGCCACAGCGGGACCCCGTCTGGTACCCGGCCGGTCGGCCGCGTACTGTTGCTGAGGTCATCAGGCCCGGAGCCGTGGAAGTCCCCCTCGGGGGCGGCGGAACCGCCCGGGTACGGTGAGCACGAGGGAGCGCCCGCTCCCGGAGGTGTTCCGCAGCCCGCGGACGCGCCGGGGCCGGTCACCGCACACCAGGCGGGGGTGTCCTACGGTGGACATCCGCGTGAGTCATGAGACACACACGAACGAGACGGAGGAATTGTGGCCCTTCCCCAGTTGACCGATGAGCAGCGCGCTGCTGCTCTGGAGAAGGCGGCTGCCGCCCGTCGCGCCCGGGCTGAGCTCAAGGAGCGCCTGAAGCGTGGCGGCACCGACCTCAAGCAGGTGCTCAAGGATGCCGAGAGCGACGAGATCCTCGGCAAGATGAAGGTCTCGGCGCTGCTCGAGGCCCTGCCCAAGGTCGGCAAGGTCAAGGCTCAGGAGATCATGACCGAGCTCGAGATCGCGCCGACGCGTCGTCTGCGTGGTCTCGGTGACCGCCAGCGTCGCGCACTGCTCGAGCGGTTCGACTTCACGGTCGACTGATCGACGCATGAACACACCGTCATCCGGGGCCACCCCGGAGACGACGGCGAAGAGGGGCCGGCTGATCGTCTTGGCCGGCCCCTCCGCCGTCGGGAAATCAACCGTCGTCGCCCGTCTCCGCGAGTGCGTCCCCGACCTCTACTTCAGCGTGTCGATGACCACACGGGACCCGAGGCCCGGGGAGGTCGACGGCCGCGACTACTACTTCGTGTCCACCGAGGACTTCCGGAAAGCGGTATCCGAGGGTCGGATGTTGGAGTGGGCGGAGATCCACCGCGGCCTGCAGCTCTCCGGGACCCCCGCCGATCCGGTGCACCGCGCGCTCGAGGCGGGACGACCGGTCCTCATCGAGGTGGACCTCGCCGGGGTGCGCCAGATCCGCGAGTCGATCCCGGAGGGCAGGACCGTGTTCCTCGCCCCGCCGTCGTGGGAGGAACTCGAGGTCCGGCTGCGTGGCCGGGGCACCGAACCGCAGGACGTGGTGGACCGCCGACTCGAGACCGCGAAGGTCGAGATGGAGGCCCGCGGAGAGTTCGACGAGGTCGTCGTCAACGACGAACTCGAAAAGGCCGTGGACGAGTTGGTATCATTGCTGGTCGGCCGCGACTAGCGGCGAGCCCAGCGTCACCAGGGTGTCATCGACGACACCGACCCCAGGCAGTACCCCAGAGGAGAACCCATAGTGGCCACCACCGAAGCCGCAGCGGCCACCCCGCTGTACGACACCCCGATCGGCATCACGAACCCCCCGATCGACGAGCTGCTCGAGCGGGCGTCCTCGAAGTACGCACTCGTGATCTTCGCCGCCAAGCGGGCGCGCCAGATCAACTCGTACTACAACCAGATCGAGGAGGGCATCCTCGAGTACGTCGGCCCGCTGGTCGACCCCGGGCTGCACGAGAAGCCCCTGACCATCGCGCTGCGTGAGCTGCACTCCGACCTGCTCGATTGCGCCGAGGGCGAGTGAGCCCCTCCGGGGACGACATGCGCAGCCCGCGCGTCGTCGTCGGAGTCGGCGGCGGGATCGCCGCCTACAAGGCATGTGGCCTCATCCGGTTGCTCACCGAGTCCGGATGCCACGTCGACGTCGTCCCCACAGAGGCGGCCCTGCGATTCGTCGGGTCCGCCACGTTCGAGGCGCTGTCCGGGAACCCGGTGTCCACCGGGGTGTTCTCGGACGTGCCCTCGGTCCGCCACGTCGCCCTCGGGCAGCGGGCGGACCTCGTCGTCGTCGCTCCCGCCACCGCGGACCTGCTGGCCCGCGCGGCGAGCGGGCGGGCCGACGACCTCCTCACCTCCACACTCCTCACCGCGCGGTGCCCGGTCCTCCTCGCGCCGGCCATGCACACCGAGATGTGGGAGCATCCCGCGACGCGTCGCAACGTCGACACCCTCCGGGGCGACGGCATCCACGTCATGCCGCCGGCGTCCGGCCGGCTCACCGGCGCCGACACCGGCGCGGGGCGACTACCGGAGCCCGCCGACATCGCGCGGTTGGCCCGGCTCCTCCTCGACGGCGGATCACTGGCGTGGGACCTCGCCGGCACGCGCATCGTCGTCACCTCCGGAGGTACCCGCGAGGAGATCGACCCCGTGCGCTTCCTCGGTAACCGCAGCTCGGGCAAGCAGGGCCACGCGATCGCGGCGGTCGCTGCCGCCCGGGGAGCCAGGGTGACCCTGGTGACATCCTCCGATCTGCCCACCCCGCCCGCGGTCGAGGTCGTCCACATCGAGTCCGCCCTCGAACTGCGGGAGCAGACGCTGCGCGCAGCCGCGCGGGCGGACGTCGTCGTCAAGGCCGCCGCCGTCGCCGACTTCCGGCCGACCGACGTCTCCGATTCCAAGCTCAAGAAGGGCAGCGGATCGGAGCCCGCGGAGATCCGCCTCCGGCGGAACCCGGACATCCTCGCCGACCTGGTCTCCGCGCGTGCGGCGGGAGACGTCCCGGCCGACTGCGTGCTCGTGGGTTTCGCCGCCGAGACCGGGGACGCGTCGGGCACGGTCCTCGAGCACGGCCGCGCCAAGCTCGCCCGGAAGGGGTGCGACCTCCTCGTCGTCAACGAGGTGGGACGGGACACCACCTTCGGACAGGACGTCAACGGCGGCTGGATCCTCGACTCGGGCGGCGGCGAGACGGCCCTCGAGCGCGCCAGCAAGGACCTCCTGGCCGACCGTCTACTCGACGCGATCGTGGGGATCGCTCGCGGGCGGACCGGGCGGAGTGACGCAGACCGCACCGACTAGTCTGTCCCCACGCGATCGGCAACGATCACACGCGATCCCACCATGGAAGAGAGAACCACTGTGACGCAGGCACGTCGGCTGTTCACCAGCGAGTCCGTGACCGAGGGGCATCCGGACAAGATCTGTGACGCGATCTCAGATTCGATCCTGGACGCGATGCTGGAGCAGGACCCGGCGGCCCGCGTGGCCGTGGAGACGATGGTCACCACCGGCATGGTCCACGTGGCCGGCGAGGTCAAGACCACCGGTTACGTGGAGATCCCGCAGCTCATCCGCGACAAGATCGTCGAGATCGGTTACGACTCCTCGGACAAGGGTTTCGACGGCGTCTCCTGCGGCGTGTCGATCTCGATCGGGCAGCAGTCGCCGGAGATCGCCCAGGGCGTGGACACCTCCCACGAGGCCCGAACCTCCAGCGACTCGGTCGAGGACGCCATCGCCCGCCAGGGTGCCGGCGACCAGGGCCTGATGTTCGGCTACGCCTGCTCGGACACCCCCGAGCTCATGCCACTGCCCATCGCGCTGGCCCACCGCCTCTCGCGGCGGCTGACCGAGGTGCGCAAGGACGGCACGCTGGCCTACCTGCGCCCGGACGGCAAGACCCAGGTCACCATCGAGTACGACGGCGACCGCGCGGTCCGGCTGGACACCATCGTCATCTCCACCCAGCACGCCGACGGCATCGACCTGGAGACCACCCTGCGCGACGACCTCACGCAGCACGTGATCGACCCGGTCCTGGCCGAGGCCGCCGGCGGGATCGACACCGCCGACTTCCGGCTGCTGGTCAACCCGACCGGCCGGTTCGTCCTCGGCGGCCCGATGGGCGACGCCGGCCTGACCGGACGCAAGATCATCGTCGACACCTACGGCGGCATGGCCCGCCACGGTGGCGGCGCCTTCTCCGGCAAGGACCCGTCCAAGGTGGACCGCTCCGCCGCCTACGCCATGCGCTGGGTCGCCAAGAACATCGTCGCCGCCGGCCTGGCCGAGCGCGTCGAGGTCCAGGTCGCCTACGCCATCGGCAAGGCCGCCCCGGTCGGACTGTTCGTCGAGGCGTTCGGCACCGAGAAGGTCGACATCGACCGACTCCAGCAGGCGGTGACCGAGGTGTTCGACCTGCGGCCCGGTGCGATCATCCGCGACCTGGACCTCAAGCGTCCGATCTACGCCCCCACGGCCGCCTACGGACACTTCGGCCGCACCGACATCGACCTGCCCTGGGAGCGCACCGACCGCGTCGACGAGCTCAAGCAGGCCGCCGGACTCTGACGCCGTCACCCCGTGTGTCGTAGCGGGGTGCGAGGATCCCGCACGTGACCACCACGCGCCCAGCGACCCGGGTCGCGGCGGCCGATGCCCCCGTGGCCCGGGTCCTGCCGTTACTCGGGGTCTTCCATCTCGACCGGGAGTTCGACTACCTGGTCCCCGAGTCACTCTCCGCCGAGGCGGTCCCGGGGGTGCGGGTGCGGGTGAGGTTCGCCGGGCGGCTGGTCGACGGTTTCCTCGTCGAGCGGCGCGCGCAGACCGATCACCAGGGG
>NZ_JAALDN010000193.1 GCF_014144855.1 Dietzia maris
GCTGGCGGTGGCGATCGCCGACGACCCTCTGGCCCCGGCCGGCGCGGCGCGGAACCTCCTGGCCATGCTTCCCACGGCGCGGACGACGCTGGAGCTGGAGCCGGAGGCGCTGGGCCACAACGCGTGGGCGCGCCGCCCCGCCGAGGTGGTCGCCCGGGTGTTGGCGTGGATCGACCGGGAGGTGGGTGCCGTCACCCCTGGTGGGGACGACGACGAGGTAGTCGACGCCTGAAGAACTCGTAGGTGAGGACCGCCTTCCGGGCCTCCTGGGAGTTGTCCGCGGCGCCGGCGTGCCCGCCCTCGATGTTCTCGTAGTACTGGACCTCGTGTCCCGCGTCCTCCAGGGCGGCGGTCATCTTGCGGGCGTGGCCCGGATGGACGCGGTCGTCCCGGGTCGAGGTGGTCATGAGGACCGGCGGGTAGCGGACCTCCGAGGCGGGCCGGATGTGCTGGTACGGGGAGTAGGCACCCAGGAAGTCGTCCCAGTCGGCGGAGTCCGGGTCCCCGTACTCGGCCATCCACGACGCTCCGGCCAGGAGCAGGTGGTAGCGCTTCATGTCCAGCAGGGGCACAGCGATCGCGAGGGCACCGAAGAGCTCCGGGTAGCGGGTGAGCATGACTCCCATGAGCAGGCCGCCGTTGGACCCGCCGGTCGCCCCGAGCTGATCGCGGGTCGTCACGCCCTCCTCGACGAGGGCGCGGGCCACGGACGCGAAGTCCTCGAACGCCCGGGGACGCTTCTCCCGTACGGCGGCGCGGTGCCACGACGGCCCGTACTCGCCGCCGCCGCGGATCCCCGCCACGACGTACACCCCGCCCTCCTCGAGCCACAGCGCGCCGCGCAGGGCGGCGTAGGCGGGGCGCATGGACACCTCGAACCCGCCGTAGCCGTAGAGGATGGTCGGACGTGGTCCGGCGGGGCCGGGCCCGCGCATGACCGTGTAGGGCACCTCGGTGCCGTCGTCACTCACGGCGGTGTGGCGGGTGACCTCGATCCCGGAGGAGTCGAACCGGTGCGGCGTCGAGCCGAGGGTGGTGGTGCTGCCGTCTGCCCGGAGCAGGACCAGCGACGGCGGGACGACCGGCCCGGAGACCGCGAGCACCGCGTCGTCGGGGTGTGGGCGCTCGCCCGCGTGGGTGGGTACGGCTGAGCTGGGTGCGGCTGAGCCGGGTGCGGCTCCTGATACCGGGTCGTCGTCCATCCCGGAGAGTCGGTCGCAGGACAGTACGTCGACCGAGACGTGCTCCGGCAGGCCCTCGACGGGCAACGGGGACCACTCGCCGTCGGCGGTGTCGGGGAGGGAGAACGCGTCGATCCGCGACTCGGTGTCGTCGAGGACGGTAAGCAGGATCCGGCCTCGGCCCCAGGTGACGTCTTCCACGGTCGTGGACGGGGTGGGGGAGAACAGCACGACCGGATCCGGCAGCCGGCCCGGCTCGGCGTCGACGGCGTCCCACGGCACGACCAGCACCGACCCGCCGGGGTGGGAGCGGCCGGCGATCTCCAGATCGGTGCGGGGGCGCAGCATGAGCCAGTCGCCGCACGAGGTGACGTCACAGTCCTCGGGTACGGGCACCGCGAGCGGTGTGGTGGAGGCGGGGTCGGTGCCCGGGGTCCAGAACACCTCCTGCGAGGTGTGGAAGTCGGGCGCCCGGCTGGCGAGGAACCGTCCGGTGACGGGGTCGTGCGAGGCGCCCACCGCGACGTCGTCACGGCGTCCCTCGAAGATCACCGGGGCCTGGGCGGGGTCGGTCCCGCGACGCCAGAGCCGCACCACGCGCGCGTACCCCGAGTCGGTGGCGTCGGAGCCGTCCGGGTCCAGCGGCGCGGTGAGCAGCACGGTGTCGCGGTCCACCCAGGACACCGAGCACTTGGCCTCGGGCAGGTGGAACGCCCCCTCCCCGGCGGTGATGAAGCGGCGCTCGGTCAGGTCGTACTCACGGACCTCCACGGCGTCCGCGCCCCCGCGGGACAACCGCAGGAGCGCCCGGTCGTCGACGGGACGGCGCACGACCGTGCCGGAGTACACCCAGTTGACGCCCTCCTCCTCGGCGAGGGCCCCCACGTCGACGAGCGTCTCCCAGGCCGGGTGGTCGACCCCCGGTGCCCCGTCGGCCAGCACGGTCCACGGCACCCGGCGCCACAGCCCGCGGGGGTGGTCACCGTCCTTCCACAGCGTGTAGGCGTACCGGCCGCGCAGGACCGGCCACGCGATCCGATCGGTGGCGTCGAGGATCTCCAGGGCGCGGGAATGCGCGGCTTCGGCATGATCTCCGGCGGCGAGATCGGCGACCGTCCGGGCGCTGCGGTCCCGCACCCATCCGAGCGCCTCGGGGGAGTCGACTGCCTCGAGGTGGAGGAACAGGTCAGAGATGGCGGTGTCGGTCATGCCCCCGATGATGCACGTGATCAGCTGAACAGACCGAAACCCACCCAAAAATCTTCACAGGCTCTTGTTACGGGTTCGTGAGGTCAGTAGCATCTGCCGTAGCCGTAGGTCGCCTGACCCGGCCATTCCCGATCAGCTCGGGAGTGCGTTCTATAAACGGAGATTCACACAATGGGTTCCATCACCGACCTCCTCAGCGCCGGTTCCGGCGAGTCCGGCTCCCTCAGCGGCGACATCACCAGCGGCACCATCACCGACACCATCGCCGAGACCGTCGGCGACCTGGTCGCCGCCGCCCTCAAGTCGGTCCTGGGCAACCTGTCCTGATTCTCGCTGACGCGAGCGCCCGCGCCGCCTTCTCCACACGGAGGGGGCGGCGTCGGCAATTTCGGGTGCAGTTCCGGCCCGCTCCGCCGTTCCGGTGCCGCCGGTAGCGCTACCCTGAGTGTCGTGGCTGACACTCATTACGATCTCATCGTCCTCGGCGCGGGCCCCGGTGGCTACGTCGCCGCCATCCGCGCCTCGCAGCTCGGCCTCAAGGTGGCCGTCGTCGAGGAGAAGTACTGGGGCGGCGTATGCCTCAACGTGGGATGTATCCCCTCCAAGGCCCTCCTGCGCAACGCGGAGCTGGCCAACACGGTCCAGCGCGACGGCAAGCTGTTCGGCATCTCCGGGGACGTGAGCTTCGACTACGGCGCCGCGTTCGACCGCAGTCGCAAGGTGTCGGACAGCATCGTCAAGGGCGTCCACTTCCTCATGAAGAAGAACAAGATCACGGAGATCGACGGCTACGGGAAGTTCACCGACGCCAAGACGATCGAGGTCGACGGCACGGAGTACACCTTCGACAACTGCATCATCGCGACCGGCTCCGTGGTCAAGACGCTTCCCGGGATCGAGTTCAGCGAGAACGTCGTGGGCTACGAGGAGCAGATCCTCACGCGCGACCTGCCCGACTCGATCGTCGTCGTCGGCGCAGGGGCGATCGGCATGGAGTTCGCGTACGTGATGAACGCCTACGGCGTCGACGTCACGATCGTCGAGTTCATGGATCGGCTGCTGCCGAACGAGGACGAGGAGGTCTCCAAGGAGATCGCCAAGCACTACAAGAAGCTCGGCATCACGCTCCTCACCGGCCACAAGACCACCTCGATCAGCGACAACGGCGATTCGGTCGAGGTGGAGATCGAGTCCAAGGACGGCGAGGACACCCGGACCGTCACCGTCGACAAGGTGCTCATGGCCGTCGGGTTCGCCCCTCGCGTCGAGGGCTACGGGCTGGAGAACACCGGCGTCGAGCTGACCGACCGCGGCGCGATCGACATCGACGACAACATGCGGACCAACGTCGCCGGCATCTACGCGCTCGGCGACGTCACCGCCAAGCTGCAGCTGGCCCACGTCGCCGAGGCCCAGGGCGTGGTGGCGGCCGAGACCATGGCCGGCGCCGAGACCCAGACGCTGGGCGACTACCGCATGATGCCGCGCGCCACCTTCTGCCAGCCGCAGGTCGCCTCGTTCGGGCTGACCGAGGCCCAGGCGAAGGACGAGGGCTACGACGTCAAGGTCGGCAAGTTCCCGTTCTCGGCCAACGGCAAGGCGCACGGGCTCGGCCACGCGACCGGGTTCGTCAAGGTCGTCGCCGACGGAACCCACGGCGAGCTGCTGGGCGCCCACCTCATCGGCCCCGACGTCTCCGAACTGCTGCCCGAGCTGACCCTGGCGCAGATGTGGGACCTCACCGCCGAGGACATCGCCCGCAACGTGCACACGCACCCGACCCTGTCCGAGGCCATGAAGGAGGCCGTCGAGGGCGTCGGCGGCCACATGATCAACCTCTGACCGATCCGGCGGGCCCGGCCCCGGGCCCGCCCCGGCGTCCGGCGCCCCGCCCGGCGTCC
>NZ_JAALDN010000194.1 GCF_014144855.1 Dietzia maris
GAAACGCTCTTCGCGATGACGGGGCCGGGCGAGGGCTCAGTCGGCCAGCCCGACGACCTCGTGTTCGTCGGTGATCGTGTCCACGCCACCGTCGGTGAGCATGGGGACGCTGAAGACGAACTCGGGGATCGCGAAGGCGTCGACCAGCGTGCGCGCCCGGCCGGCCAACTTGGTGCAGAGACGGTTGCGGGCCGCGGTGGCCGCCTTCGTCCGCTCGGTCGTCAGGCGGTTGTGCTCGAGGAACCAGCCCTTGTCGCCGTCCACGATGTCGAGCACGTACAGGTCGCACAACATCCCGAGGACCTCCCTGGCCTCCGGGTCCTCGCAGGCCTCCACGGCCTCGGCGAACCGGGCGAACACCCAGCTGTCCATGTGGGCGCGACCGGCCTGCAGGAGATGGTCCTGCGCCGAGTTGAAGACCTTGAACGCCGCCGAACCGTCCTGGCCCTGCGCCTTACGCAGCCGGCGCGCGACCGTCTCCAGCAGGTGCTCCTCGCGGTCGACTAGGAGCTGGAGCTGGTTGCCGCGGTCGAGCAGGTCGGTGTGCTCGCGGTCGGTCACGGCGTCGACGAGCTTCTGCCACAGGGTGGAGGCGCGGGCCTTCTCCTGCACCACGTCGACGGCCGTGCTCAGGGCGAACGCGACGGTCTCGCGCTGGTCCATGTCGCCGAAGTCCGCGGCGTAGGAGCTCAGGAGCTCCTTGCCCACCAACTGGGTGAGCACCACGTTGTCGCCCTCGAAGGTCGAGAAGACGTCGCAGTCCTTGCGCATCTCCGTGAGCAGGTTCTCCGCCATGTAGCCGGCGCCGCCGCAGGCCAGGCGGGCCTCGATGATCGTGTCGTTGGCGAACGCCGTGACCGAGGCCTTGATGCCCGCGGCGTGGGTCTCCATCTCGCGGCGACGGACCTCGTCGAAGGCCTCCGGGTTCTTCTCGAACTCGTCCAGTTCGAGGATGATCGCGTTCTGGGCGCACGCGAACGCGTACGCGCGGGCGACCCGCGGCATGAGCCGACGCTGGTGCTCGCGGTACTCCAGTAGCGGGATGCCCTTGCCGGTCTCCGGGTGGTCGAACTGCCGGCGGACCAGTGAGTACCGCACGGCCAGCGCCAGCGCCGTGCGCGCGGACGCCCCGGCCGCCGCGCCCACGGACACCCGGCCGCGGATGAGCGTGCCGAGCATGGTGAAGAATCGGGCGCCGACCGAATCGATGGGGGAGGAGTACTCCCCGTCGGCGTCGACGGCGCCGAAGCGGTCGAGCAGTGCCTCGCGCGGAACCCGCACGTCGTCGAACCAGATCTTGCCATTGTCGACGCCCGCAAGCCCACCCTTGGGGCCGTGGTCGGTGGTGCGCACCCCCGGCAGGTCGTTACCGGCCTCGTCGCGGATCGGCACGAGCAGGCAGTGGACGCCGTGGCGGAGTTCCCCGCCGTCGTCCGCGGTCGTGATCAGCTGGGCGAACACGGCCGCCATCCGGCCGTCGCGGGCGGCGTTGCCGATGTAGGCCTTCTCCGCGCTGGGCGTGGGGGTGTTGACGACGAACTCGCCGGTCTCACGATCGAACGTCGCCGTAGTCTCCAGGTTCTGCACATCCGAGCCGCCGCCGACCTCGGTCATGGCGAAGCAGCCGAGCAGGTCCAGGGACATGACGTCCGGCAGGTACTTCTTACGGGTCTCGGAGTCGCCGAGGTTGGCGATCGCGCCGCCGAACAGGCCCCACTGGACGCCGGCCTTGACCATGAGGGACAGGTCGAGGTGGCCGAGCATCTCGAAGGACGTCAGCGCCCCACCGGTGTCACCGGTCCCGCCGTCCTCCTCGCGGAACCCCAGCTTGGGCATCCCGGAGTCGGCCAGGCGCTGGAGCTGCGCCAGTACATGGTCGCGATGCTCCTCCATGCCCAGCCCGATCGGGTTGAGCATGTCCGGGGTCATGGCCTCGCGCGTGAACTCGCGGGCATCGGCCCAGGTCCCGTCGAGGACCTTCTGCAGCGAGGCCGCGAGGACCGCGTCCCCCGCCCCGGTGGTGGTGATGCGGCCGTAGTTCGGGTGCACGGCCGGGCCGGCCCCGGGTGCACTGTCCCCTGCGGCGGCGGCGTTCTGGACGTCGGTCTCGGAGGTCATGACACGACTCTACGGAGAGTCCGCGCCGCTGTGCACCGGAAGAGCGGCCCCACGTCGGCGGCACCACGGCAGGGGCAACCCGAGGGCACGGCACGAAATGGCCGAGGGCACGAAAAGACCGAGGGCCCGGATCACTGACGTGATCCGGGCCCTCGCATTGTCGGGGTGGCGGGATTTGAACCCACGGCCTCTTCGTCCCGAACGAAGCGCGCTACCAAGCTGCGCCACACCCCGGTCGACAACGAGGGATACTCTAGCGCCCCGCCGCCGGAATCGCGAAACCGGGTCAGACCGGCAGGGGCACCTTCACCCGTTGCGGGGTCACAGGGACCTCGGATCCCTCTCCGCCACCACCGGGGGCGGCGACCAGTTCCAGCAGGGTCGCCTCCGGGCGGCAGAACGTCCGAACCGGCACGTACGGAGAGGTGCCCAGGCCGGCGGAGACGTGCAACACCAGGTTCCGCCCCCACGCGGACAGGCCCTGGGCCCGCGAGCGGTCGATGCCGCAGTTGGTGACGATCGCACCGGTCGGGAGGCAGAGCTGACCACCGTGGGTGTGCCCCGCGAGCGCGAGGTCGTACCCGTCGGCGTCGAACCGGTCCAGCACGCGTGGCTCCGGCGAGTGCAGCAACCCGATCCGCAGGTCGAAGGCGGGCCCGGCGGGTCCGGCGATCTCGTTGTAGTGGTCCCGTCCGATGTGGGGGTCGTCGACACCCGCGACCAGCACGCTACGGCCGTCGACCGCGATCTCCGCGCGCTGGTGGGTGGCGTCGACCCAGCCCCGCTCGTTGAAGGCGGCCCTGAGATCCCGCCACGGCAGCGGGACGGCCGAGTGCTTCTGGCGGCCGATCCCGATGTATGGCAGCGGGCTCTTGGGGACCGGCGCGTAGTAGTCGTTGGAGCCGAACACGAACGCCCCGGGCCGGTCGAGCAGTGGCCCGAGGGCCTGGACCACGGAGGGCACCGCCCGGGCGTCGGAGAGGTTGTCGCCGGTGTTGACGACCAGGTCGGGCTCCAACTCCGCCAGCGAGTTGACGAACTGCTGCTTGCGCTTCTGGCCGGGCATCATGTGCAGGTCCGAGACGTGGAGGATCGTCAGGGGCTGCGACCCGGGCGCGAGCAGCGGCAGGGAGTGGCGGCGCAGCGTGAAGGCGTTGCGCTCCCAGCCCGTGGCGTACACGGTTCCCGCCACGACCGCCCCGGCGAGGACGGCCGCCGCGCGGGCGGGGGAGGTCGTCGAAACCCGGGTCTTGCGTGAAGGGCGTGACATCAGTCCAGACTACCGACGCCGGGCGGGGTCACCGCGGCGGCGAGATGGTGATGGGGGCCAGGCCCGGCACGTTGAGCACGATGGGTTCGTCCCCGACCGGCGCCCCCGGGCCGGAGGCGCCCTGCCCCGGCGCGCCGGT